>NZ_JAEIMH010000174.1:0-4937 GCF_016464295.1 Streptomyces sp. N35
GGCATCAGGGCATCAGGGCATCAGGGCATCAGGGCATCAGGGCATCAGGGCATCAGGGCATCAGGGCATCAGGGCATCAGGGCATCAGGGCATCAGGGCATCAGGGCATCATCGGATCCGCCCCCGACGACATCGACGTGTACATACCGATGAAGACCACGAGGAACACCACCATCACGCCGACGAAGACCAGCGTCCCCGTCGTCTGCGCGGCGAGCGCCCCGCCGCGCGGTGCGCGGACCGTCGCACGGTCCGGGCGCTCCGCCGTGTAGTGGACGGGCACGATGTCGCCCTCGACGATCGTCGCGGGCCCGTCGCTCTCCTCGAAACGGACCGTGCGCCCGTCATGCGTGACGTACTCGAACACATGGTGAAGCGTCGTGGTCGTGCGGTCGCCGCCGCCACTGGTCGTCGTGTAGAAGCGCAGACAGCGCGCCTCTGCCGTCAATCCGCTCGACCAGGCCGCCCGCACCTGCCGGTCCCTGTTCACGGCGTTGACCGCCACCCCGACGAGGAAGGCGATCATCAGCAGCGGCACGGCGTAGAAGAAGAAGTCCATGGCATCCCCCCGGATCTGCGCACATCGCTCGAACACGGTGTGCGCAGACCGTATGCCCGCAGGTCAGAGAGGAAGAACTCGATCTGAGCAAGATCTGAGCAACGGGCCGTGGGGGGTTGGTCGGTGTGGTCAGAACTGGACGTCCGAGCACGCGTAGAACGCATTGCCCGTGTCCGCGATCGTCCAGACCGCGAGGACGATATGCCGTCCCGACTTGCCCGAAGGCAGCTTGCCCGAGTGCGAGAGCGTCGCCGGGGGCTGGCCGCTGAAGGGCACGGTGAGGAACGGCGCGGTGTCCAGGGACGACCGGGAGAGCGGGGCGCTCTGGTTCCAGCCGTTCTTGGTGATGTAGTAGCGGAAGTCGGTCGTGGAGTGCCGCGCCGTGAACTGCCAGCGGAACGTGTACGTCGATCCGCTCGACACCGACGTGGCCGGCCAGGCGCCACCGCCCGGCTTGGTGGGCGAGTTGAGCGCGTCGAACTGCCCGAGGCCGGCCGAACAGATCTTGCCGTCCGCCGGGCCCGCCGCCGGGAAGCCCTTCGGGCCCTCGACGCTCTGCGGCTCCCACTGGATGGCGCCGCAGCCCGTCACCGTGCCGTTCTGGCAGAGCTTCTGTCGGCTGATGGGCAGATCGGTGTAGCCGTGACTGCTGGCGCCGCCGGACGACAGCGCGAACGCGCCGGCCGTCGCCAGGCCCACCAACGCCGCGTACGTCTTCTTTCTCCGCATACTGCTGCTCCTGGGGCTCGTGATGTGGGGGTGAGCTCGAGCGCTGCGCAGTGCTCCGTGCGGAAGTGCTGGATCCGATGTGCATGATCCGGACGTGCAAGGTCCGGAAGTACAGTCCGGAAGTACAAGGTCCGGTCTAGACCAAGTCTCAGATTATTCTCAGGACTTGAACATGTCCATACCAATAGTGGAGAGGATCCGGTCGGCTCTCCCCCGCGATTCCTCCACGAGTTCACCGTTGGGCCCGTCGTTCGTCCGCACCCAGCCCTCGGCCCCCGCCCGCGTACGCCCACCTGTCAACTGCCGCTCCACCAGACGCATTTGACGCACCTCACCCGGCGCCTCGACGTACCACAGCGCCCCCATGAGTACGCGCGCCTCGCGCCAGCCGGGGAGATCGCAGCCGAGATAGTTCCCCTCGGTGACGACCAGCCGCGCGGACGGTGCGACGCGGTGCCGCGCCGCCACCGGCTCGTCCAGAGTCCGGTCGAAATCCGGTACGTAGAGGTCCCGGCCGGTCTCGGTCAGGACCCGGCGGAGCAGCGCCAGATACCCGTACACGTCGAAGCTCGGCTCCGAACCTTTGCGCTCCGTCAGGCCGAGCCGTGCCAACTGGGCGTTGGACAGGTGAAATCCGTCGAGCGGCAGATACGCGGCCTCCGCGCCGATCCGCTCCACGAGCGCCCGCGCGAGCGTGGACTTCCCCGCGCCGGGCGGGCCCGCAAGTCCGAGCAGGACGCGGGGACCCGCGGCGGTCAGCTTCCAGGCGTCGGCCGCGAGGGACGCCAGCGTGGGCTCGACGCGGTCGGGCTCAGCGATCTCCATGTCCCGTATAGAACGCCACCGTCAGATCCTTCACCAGAGCCTTGCGCTCGTAGTCGTCCAGTTCGACCAGGCCGCGCATGGTCAGCCGGGTCACCGTGTCCTCCACCGAGTCGACCACCTGGGTCAGCACGCTCTCGCGGTGGCGGGCATCCAGGGCCGCGATCCGCCGGCGCCGCATGACCTCGGCCACCTCGGGCGCGTACTCGATCCGGGTCGGCTGCGCCGAGAACACCTCGAGGCCGGCCGGATCGGCGTCCGCGACCAGGAGCCGGGTGAGCGCGTCGCCGACGGCTTCCGCGTTACGGAGCGTCGGCCCGTCGCCGTGGAAGGCATCGGCGGGCAGCTGCGAGAGCACCCGCGCCATGGCCGCCTCCACGCACTCGCGCAGATAGGTCTCGTGGTCGTCGACGCCGAGCGTCGCCCGCGCGGTGTCCTTCACTCGCCACACCACGAGCACCACCACCCGCAGCGCCGCCCCCTGCGCGTCCACGGCCGGCAGCGGTTCACTGCGCCAATGCCGCAGCCGTACGTCGACCCGGCGCCGCTTCAGGAACGGGTTGATCCACACCAGCCCGGTCCGCCGCACACTCCCCCGGTACCGCCCGAACAGCGAGACCACCCAGGCGCGTCCGGTCCGCCCGCGGCCAAGTCCGCCGAAGGCGCACAGCGCCAGCGCCCCCGCCCCGGCGAGCAGCGCCCACTGCGCCGGTCCCGGCTGCGCGCCCTCGATCAGCGGCAGCCGGGCGAGCCGCACCGCGAGCGGCGGGAGCAGGCCCGCCCACCACAGTCCGGCCCCGCACCCCGCGAGGCCCACGGCGCCGGCGGCCACGGCCACGGCTCCGGACAGCGCGGAGGCCGGGCGCTCCACCAGCGTCTCGTCGACGGGCAGCACGGCACGCACGGATGTCCTGGGCAGCGGCCGGCGCACCGCGCGCGGCTGCTCCCCGGTGCCCTGCCGGGCCCGTCCCACCACGGCTGCCGACGGCCCCGGGGCCGCAGCGGAGACTCCGGCGCGCGTCGCCACCCCGGTCACGGACGCCCCGGTCACGGACGCCCCGGCCGCCGGCTCGTCGCGGAACAGCAGATGCACCGGGATCTCGGTGGTCGCCTCGTTCTGGATCAACCGCACGCGCTCGGGTCCCACGGCCCCGGTCCCCGCTTCCGCCGACGTCATCGCACCCTCCGTACCACCGCAGCCGACACCAACCAGCGCCCCGTCACGGGGCCGCTCTCCCGACGCGCCCGGCAAGCCGCCGGACCCCTCACACCACCATCCGGACCGCTCACGCGAACAACCGCCGCCATGTCTCCGGCCCCGGCAGACCGTCCGCCGCACCGCCCCGCCAGCCCTGGGCGCGCTGGAACGCCTCGACCGCACGCCGGTCGGCCTCGCCCCACCGGGGTCCCGGACCCTGCGCGTAGAACCGGCCGTACCCCTTCTTGACGAGCTGCCGTCCGAGCACGGTGATGAAGTCGTTCGACTGCCCCGGCCGGAACAGCCCGCGCCCCGGATACGCCGGCACCCCGCGCGGCGCACCCGGCGAACCGCTCGCCGTGATGTTCCGCCCCTTGCCGCTTGCCAGGTACTCCCAGGTCAGCGGGCCCGGCAGCCCGTCGGCAGCCGTGCCGCGCCAGCCCTGCGCGAGCTGGAAGGCCTGCGTCGCACGCCGGTCGGCCTCGCCCCACTGCGGCCCGGGCCCCTGCCGGTAGAACCGTTTGCCGCCGCGCTCGACGAGCATCTTCCCGAGCTGGGTCACATACGGACTGCGCACGCCGGGCCCGAACGCCGCGCGCCCCGGGTAGCGGGCGGGGGCGCCGGCCGCGGCGGCCGTCAGGCCCTTGTAGCGATAGGCCGTATAGCGCTGCGCGTGGTTCCAATACGCGTACGGGGTGGCCTGTTTGCGCGTATGCGGGCGGGCCTGCTCATAGGCGAGGTAATACGCGCGGGTGTAATCCGTCCAGCCGCCGAAAATCGTCACGTGCGAACCCCTTTCCGGATCGGCGGGATTGTGGAACAACAGAATGTCCCCGGGCTGCAGCTGATCGCGGCTGATTCGCACGGCGAACCGGTCGAGTGTTCCGGTCCACTGATTCGTGCCGAGATTCCAGGCCATCGAGACAAAGCCCGAACAGTCCTGCCGGTAACCGTCGCGCCAGTACTTCGCGAGGCTGTACGGCACCTCGGCGGCCACCCATGTCTTGGCCCGCTTGATGATCTCGGCGCGGGTGGTGGGCCGCACCACGGGAGCCGCCGCGGGCGCTCCGGGCGCGCCGTGCAGCGGAGCGGCGGCGCCCTGCGGATGTCCGTCGGGGTCGTCGGCGAAGGGCCGGACCAGCGGGTGGGCGACGGCGCAGGTGACGGTGGAGCCGGCCGCGAGAAGGGTTCCCGCGGCGGTCACGGTGATCAGTGCGCTCCGCGCGCAATGCGAGGGAGAAATACGGGAAGGCCGCCTGGGTCCCGTATCCCCTGAGCGGAGGCAGCCCGCGCAGTCACATGTGCCGCCCACGGGTTCGAATTCCTCGAATGCCGGCAGTCCCGCCGTATCGGATCGCATGCGATCTACCTCACACTCGCGAATGGTCGGGAAAATCGCCGTACGCGGATCTGCATGGTCGTCAGTTTCCCAACTGCTCCCGGATATCGCATGTTGACGGTCCGAATGCTGTACGCATACGGCCCACCACCCGGCCCCCGCGCTCGGGCGTGGTCGGAACCACCCCCCACGATCCGGTAGAGTTCTCCAGGTCAGCGCGCGCCGCTAGCTCAGTTGGTTAGAGCAGCTGACTCTTAATCAGCGGGTCCGGGGTTCGAGTCCCTGGCGGC
>NZ_JAEIMH010000175.1:0-1274 GCF_016464295.1 Streptomyces sp. N35
CCGCGTCGGGCGCCCGGGGCAGACGTGCCAACGGCCGAACCCGGGGCGCACACCCGCCGGTTGCCGAGATGCGAGCTGCGCCGCTTCCGGTAATAGTGATCTCGGTGGCTGGCCAGGGGTCCTCCACGCACGCTGTGGCTCGTGGCCTGCCACCGTCCCCGGACTGACAGGGGCGCCTGAACATCCGGGGTTTGGTGAGTCGGCCGCAGCACATCCACTTGGGCCAGCTGCGGCCGGCCGCCTGTTTTTAGGCGGGGGCGATGGTGGTGATGGTGCCGGTGGCGCTGCGCCATTTCAGGGCGCCTGCTTCGGCGTAGAGGATTCCGCCGCTGGACGGGTTCGCCGCGGGTGGTGTGTGGGCGTCGACCATGCCGATTACGCCGGTTCCGCCGCCTGCTTCGGTATGCACGGTGGAGCCGACGACCAGGTTGGACTGCGCGAACAGGTAGGGGTTGGCGGTGATGTAGCCGCTGGAGTGCACCTTGAACACATCAGCGGTATCGGCGAGGTTGCGGACCCGGAACGTGTTCGTGCCGGCGCCCTTGATCTCCAGGCCGCCGGCACCCACCACCACAGCGCCCGACACGGTGCCGCCACTCGCGGCAAGGGCCCCGACGTTCACAGCGGTCAGGGTGATGTCCGCGGCGGACTGGCCGTTGACGGACCGCACCACACCCGGGGCGCCCTGATCACCCTTGTCGCCCTTCGCGCCGGGATCACCCTGAGGCCCCGTCGCACCGGTCGCACCAGTGTCTCCCTGCGGGCCCGTCGCACCTTGGGGCCCGGTAGCACCGACTGGCCCCTCGGGCCCAGTTGCCCCGGCAAGACCGGTGTCGCCCTGCGGGCCGCGCGGCCCAACAGGTCCGGTTTCACCCTGCGGCCCGGGGTCGCCTTGCGGGCCGGGGACCGTGGAATCAGCGCCGGCAGGACCCTGCGCGCCAGTGGCGCCGGCCGGCCCTTGAGGGCCTTGCTCTCCCTGGATGCCCTGCTCCCCCTGGGGTCCTTGCTCGCCTCGCTCACCCTGCGGTCCTTGCGGGCCCTCTTCACCTTGAAGGCCCTGGATGCCTTGGACGCCCTGGGGGCCTTGCGGCCCTTGCTCGCCCTGCGGACCGCGCGGCCCCGTGACGATCAGGTAATCGCCGGCTTCCGCCTCCGAGGCGGGTGCGATGGCGGGCAGGGACACTTCGTCCGGATCGGAGGGCAGCAGGATCGGATAGGAACGGCCCGGCGCGTCGTACCACTGCTCGGTGACGGTGTAGGTCCAGTCGACCGGG
>NZ_JAEIMH010000175.1:1314-4880 GCF_016464295.1 Streptomyces sp. N35
ACTCGCCGGCCGCGTCGAGTTCGGCCTCAGCCCGGGACAGGGTGATGACGCCGCGTTCGCGGTGGACGATGGTGTCGGGCTGCGGATCAAAGATGATCCTGCCGCGCATGACGCCACGGTCAGGGTGAATGTAGCGGCCCCTCACGGTGACCATCTCAAGTCCGTCGATCACGGGCATGCGCCAACTCCTCTCCAGGTCGGGCTCGGTGGTTTAGTCCAGGAAGTAGGTCACGAGGTCCAGGGAGATCCATGAGGGGCTGGCGGTGCCTGCGAACACCTTCACTTCGCCTGCGGTGTTGAGTTCGAGGCGGACCATGCCAGGGCTGCTGCCATTGCGGGGGCCAGCCCAGCCAACCGCTGCGGCTGGCCGCAAAGCTGCGGGCACCGTGGCGATCACGTCGGTGTCTGCGATGGTGCCGCTGGTCTTGCTGATCCGGCCACGGAGGATGACGGCGCTGCCGAGGAGGCGGTATGCCGGCGTGAAGCCGTGGCCGGGATGGGTGAATCCAGAACTCAAGGTGAGGGGGGCCCAGGCGGTGCCGTTGAGGCGTTCAGCGGTGATGACCATGCCGGGCAGCCAGGTCTCAGCCATAAGCTTGCTCCTTCTACAGGGCAACGAGTGCGGGCTGGGCCAGGTGTACGGCGGAGCCCGCTGGGTGGGGTTTCGTGACCTGGTTGACAGCCCGGGTCACGGTGAAGATTTGCGGCCCGGTGCCGCTGATCGCGTGCACCCGCATCACCTCGCCGCCCATTTCGATGTCGAACGGCAGCTCCAAGACGGCTGTGGTCCATGGGTGTTGCGGGCTGGTGACCGTCAGCGTTGTGCCCTGCTCGGTGAGCGGGGCGGCCAGGTGGGAGCCGCTGGTGTCCACGCGGTAGGGGCCGTCCGGTCGGACGTTGCCTGGATCGGCGGGAGCTACACCGGCGATACGGAAGGGGCCTGCGGGGCGGCAGTTTGCGCTGACGTTCCACCGGGTGGGGGTGATCGTTTCGCTCCAGCCGTCCAGCAGGACCTCCACGACTCCGGCTGGGTGCTGGGGCGGCAGATTTGTCACCCGGGCCAGGTCGCCGACCTGGACGCCGAGCCAGTCATCGATGACCTGCGGGGCCACGGCGAAGTCGCTGGCCAAGGTGGCGTAGCGCATCCCGGGCCACGTGCCGACGTACACCCTCCACGCGGCCTGCCCTGCCAGTTGGGCATCGGCAGCCGTATTGAGGGTGACCTGTTCGTCATAGGTGCCGCTCTGCACAATGGATGCGGTGTCGGTGGCCCGGGCGAACGAGCCGCCGCTGCGGGTGACGGTGACGTCATTACGCAGCCTTTGGTCGTCCAGAACGGGAGCGAAAGGGTTCGCGATCTCGCTGCGGCCGGCATCCAGGTCCAGGGCCGGTTTCTGGTTGTAGAGAGTGGTGCGCGGCCGGTATTCGAGTGCCATCTGATCGCGCTGTTCGCCGAGGTAGCCGCCGTCGACGGCCGCGCATTCGGCCAGCAGGTCGAGCAAGGTGGCCGGCCGCTGCGGACCCATCGCCACGGTAGCAGTGGCAGCCCCGGTGACCCGGACCGTGACGCCCTCCTCCTGGCACAGGCGGCGGATGCGCGCGGACGCAGTCTCTCCGGCGAATCCGTTGTCGGCGCCGTTGTAGACGGTGTAGGACACGGTGTCGAACACGGCGACATGACCGATCGGCATGCCGCTGAGGCCCGCACCAAATCGGGTGTCGATGGCGGTCAGCACGCCCGGCACCCCGGTGTAGGAGGCGGTGGATCCATATGCGGTGGGGTTGCCGATCGGATACCAGTTCAGCGCAACCTTTGCCGTGGATCCTTCGGTCACGGCAGACAGCCGCAGCCGGGTCCAGCCGACCGCGAAATCCCGTGGCGTGAAGAACAGCAGCCGTTCGGTCGCCGCGTCGGGATCGTTGGCCCGCAGGCCGTAGAGGCTGACGGCGCTGGTGCTGCAGGTGACCCGAAACCGCTTGTAGGGGCGGCCGTCGGAGACCACCTCCAAGATGGTGGTCTCCGCGGTGGGAAGGCTGGTGAGCTTGTAGACCATCTCGAAGTACCACTCACCGGCCGTCATCGCCCCGATGGTGACGGTCATGGACGTGGCCTCGCCGATGGTCGGCAGAGCGGTACTGCCCGGCAGGTCATCAGCTGCAGCGAACTGCACATCCGTCAGGACCATGTCCGCGACGCCTTCGATGGGACTGGCCGCGGCGGTGGCGTCCTGCCCGTCTTCCAGCGGCCAGTACGCCACCGGCAGCCCGGAGGGGATGCGGCGGCGCAGCGTGGACTGCAGTTCCTTGGCGCCCTGTCCCAGGCGGCGCAGAACCCCGGAGACCGTGATCGCGCACCGCGCCTCCCCCGCATAGTCCCCATGGGACAGGTCCCCATACGGCCAGGTCGGCGCCCACTCGTCCACGCTGCCCACGATGCGGGGATGCCAGTTGGTGATCTGGGCGGGCTCGGTCACGCTCCACAGTCGTCCGGCGCTGTCAGTGAACTCCTCGGTCCCGTCGGCCTGTTCGGTGAAGTCCGCACTGGCGGCCAGCGGTCCGTCCATGCCGTCACGGATCTCGACCCGGTGGAACCGGCCCACCGCCGGGGCCGCGTCCTCGGCGGCGCCCGGCACAGCAAGCGGTGCGGTCGAGGCGGCGACACCCATCGCCGACGCGCTCTGCGAAGAGTGGAAGAGCTGCCACGGGCCGGCCATGGAGGCAGCCCAGTACATGTCCACGGTCCGTGTCGCGGAGCTGGGGTTGAAGCGGACCGTCACTCTTACCGCGCAGCGCCCGGGCAGGTTCTCGGGCAGCGGCCGGGACGTGAAGTGCGTGGCGATGCCGTCCGGCGACCACCGCACAAACAGCACACCGGCAACCAGGTACAGCCGGTAGGCGTACTGGCCTGCTGGCCCCCATTTGGCGAGCAGCGACCCGGAGCCGTACCAGTCGACGTCGGCTTCCACCCGCAGGTCCAGATCACCGCGCACGTTCAGCGCGGGATCGTGCGTGATGGCTGCTGTCGGTGCCCCGGCTGTCGCGTCCAGCCAGGGGCTTCCGTGCTGGACGCTGATCCGGCACGGTACGCCTCGGCGCACGTTCGGATAGTGGGCGCCCAGGGCGTGGCCGGGGGTGTAGTGGCCGTCCGGGTTGTCCAGGGTGAGGGTGGCAGTCGCGGGCTGGGCGAGCGCGGACTCGTCGGCCTGGCCGCGCGCGACCGTGACCTGCTGGTCCAGCACGTCGCTCCACACGTTGGTCCACTGGCCCTCGGTGAAGGCCAGTTCGACCTTGAGCGGCAGCCGGTCTTGGGGGAACGCCACAGCAGGGCCTCCGTTCAGCTTTGTCCGAGGGCGGTTTGGACGTTGCCTCGGCCCTGCACGCGCACGGCGTGGCGCAGCCACTCCAGGAACAGCCGGTCTCCGTCGGCGCTGACGGTCACGGTGGTGTCGCCGGCCGGTGCGACGGCCCCGGAGGTGGGGCGGCCCACGTTGCCCGGCAGCATGGCGGCGGCGGCCAGTTGGGTGGAGGCCGATACGTCGCCGGTGTGGGCTTCGATGCCTTCGGTG
>NZ_JAEIMH010000176.1:0-2720 GCF_016464295.1 Streptomyces sp. N35
GCAGCTGCGCCCCGGCGCGCTGCCGTCCGGGGCTGAGCCCTCGCTCGGCGATCAGATCGCGGCGGCCGAGAAGGCCGGCGACTGGGCAGGCGCCCAGCACTTGAAGGCCCAGCAGCTGATGCAGCTGGCCAACCCCCACCAGTAGAGCGGGCAGGGCCGGTCCCTGCCCCCAGCACAAGGAGCCCAATCGTGGCCGGTATCACCGGGCAGGGAACGACGTTCAACCTGCCGAACTATGTCGGGGACCTGTTCGCGCAGTCCCCGATGGACACCCCTTTCCTGTCGGCGATCGGCGGTCTGTCCGGCGGCGAGTCCGTCACCAGCACCCTGTTCCAGTGGCAGGGATTCGACCTGCGTGATGCGGCCGATGACCGCCAGCGCACCGAGGGCGCCCCCGCGCCGGAGGGCGAGGCACGGGTCCGCTTCAACGTGACCAACGTGGTGGAGATCCACCAGGAAGCGGTCGAGATCTCCTACACCAAGCTCGCCGCGAGCGGCCAGTACCACACCACCGGCTCCGCGCACCCCGGCAGTGTCGGTATCGCGGGCACCAACCCGGTGACCAACGAGGCGGAGTGGCAGATCCGCCAGGCGCTGGCGCAGATCGCCCGCGACGTGGAGAAGACGTTCATCACCGGCACCTTCAACAACCCGGCCACCAACGCGAGCGCCCGCCGCACCCGCGGCATCCTCGAAGCGATCACCACCAACGCGGTGGCCGCAGGCGGGGCGCCGCTGGACAAGGACATGGTCCTGGACCTGCTGCAGCAGGTGTGGGTCAGCGGCGGCATCAGCCAGAGCCAGACCGCGGCCCTGATGTGCAACGGGCACCAGAAGCGGATGCTGACCGACCTGTTCGTCACCCAGGCCAACTACCAGGAGACGACCCGCAACATCGGCGGCGTCGCGGTCACCACGATCATCACCGACTTCGGCACGCTGAATGTGATGCTCAACCGGTACATGCCCACCGACACCATCGCTGTGGTCTCCCTGGAGCAGTGCGCGCCGACGTTCCTACTGGTGCCCGGCAAGGGCTTCCTGTTCGTCGAGCCGCTGGCCACGGTCGGCGCCGCACAGCGCGCCCAGATCTACGGCGAGATCGGCCTGAAGTACGGCAACGAAATGTCCCACGGCAAGATCACCGGCCTGGCCGACGGCACCACCACAACCCCCGCCGCAGATGCCACAGCAGACACGGTGAGCGACACCGCAGACGAGGAGGTCTGACATGCCGCCCAGGAAGAAGGCCACCCCGGCGCCGGCCGCTGCCGAGTTCTCGGCGCCGCTGCCGCCCGAACTCAGTGTCGGCGCGGGCGGGCATATCGAGCACCACAACCAGCTCCTTGCTGCCGTCGTCGAGCTGCGCGCGCAGGTCGCCCAGCTCGCCGAGCGCCTGCTCGCCGTCGAGCAGCCCCCCGCATGAGCAGCCAGCCGCTGGCCACGCCCAGTGACCTCGCGGCGCGTATCGGACGGGACCTGGACCAGGCCGAGGCGGCCCGCGCGCCCGTCCTGCTCGCTGATGCGTCCGCTCTGGTCCGCGACTACACCCGCCAGGACTTCAGCCACACCCGCGGGGACGCCGTGAGACTCAGGGCGAGTGCGGGCGTGCTGCGGCTGTCGCAGCGCCCCGTCACCGCGGTCACCTCTGTGACTGAGTTCAGCGCCGGTGCCGGCCCGCAGCCCGCGGCACGGGGGTGGGTGTGGGACGGCAAGGACAAGATCCTGCTGCCCGCCTCGTGTGCGCACCAGCCATCAGGGCTGGGCGTGTACGACGTGGTCTACGACCACGGCTATCCGCGTGTCCCCGCACAGGTGGTGGCGGTGGTGTGCGCGATCGCGGCGCGCACGCTGCTGTCGCCGTCGCTGACCGCCGGGATGGTCGCCGAGCGGATCGGGAACTACAACTACCAGCTGCAACAGGGCGGAGGCGCCCCTGGCGCCACCGTCGTCATGAGCGCAGCAGACGAGAAGGCACTGGCCCGCTACGGCCCCCGCAGCGCCACCACAATCACCGTGGGGCTGGGATGAGCTACCTCATGCGCCTTTTGGTGTACGTCAGCAGTGAGGCGGGGGAGGGGACATGACGGCTGCGGTTCCTGAACGGCTGCTGCCCCACACGGTCACGGTCGTCACTCCGCATGCCGGCACTGACGGTTATGGCAACACGGTCTTTGACTACGGGGATGAAGCCGAGCGCACGACGGTGTCGGCGTGGCTGCAGCAGGACCAGCGTGCCCAGGTCGCGGCTCAGGGTGCGGACCCGCTGAAGCAGAAGTGGCTGATGGTCACCAACCACACGCCCATCCATCGCCGTGCCCGTATCGAATGGGCGTCCTCACCTACCGGGCCGCTGGTGTTCGAGCTCGACGGGCAGCCGAACCCCAACTTCCACCCCTTCCGCCAGGGCGCAGTGCACCACACCGAGCTCGCTCTCACGATCGTGGACGGATGACACATGCGCGTCGTGGAACGCTTCGTACTCAAATCTGCCGGCGCCAAGGCGCTGCTCAAGTCCCCCGGTGTGCGGGCGGACCTGGAGCGGCGGGCCCAGGCGGTCGCCGACTGGGCCGGCCCCTACTTCGAGCAGGACCTGGCCGACTCCGGCACGGACGAGCCGGTCCGGATCATCGCCGACTCCTACACCGGCACCTCACGCGCCGGCGCCACCGCCATTGCAGTGCACCCGCACTCGCTGCGGGTGGAACAGCAGCACGGCT
>NZ_JAEIMH010000176.1:2744-4623 GCF_016464295.1 Streptomyces sp. N35
CCGCCGACTAAATCCGCAACGGGAGGGCTGCCGTATGCCGTTCGCCGACGTCAACGCCCTCCTCATCGCCCACCTCACCCCACTTAACCATCCCGTGCGGGTCGTCTCCCGAGTGCCGGATCCGCGGCCCGAACGGCTGGTGCAGGTGCGCCGGGTCGGCGGCGAGGCGATGTGGCCGGTACGCGACGGCGCCCGCATCGACATCTGGTGCTGGGCGGCCACCGACGCCGACGCCATGACACTCGCCCTGAAAATCCGTGGCGACATCTGGGCCCTGGCCGGGGCCTCGCTCGGCGAGGTGCCGTGCTATCGGGTGCAGGAATTCATGGCGCCCCGACTGGACGAAGACCCCAATACCAACAGCCCCCGCGTTTGGGCGACTTACCGCCTCGACGTACGGGCCGATGCGGTGATCAGCCCCACCCGCTGACCTGCCGCGTGCAGATCTGATCGAAAGGACAACTGACATGGGACTGGTTGCCAGCGAAGTACGTGTGGCGATCACCGGTGAACTGTGCAGCGCCCCCATCGGCACCGCCGCCCCCACCGACGCCACGACCGCACTCCCCGCTGTGTGGATCGGCCACGGCTACGTGAACGAGGACGGAGTGACGGAGAACTGGGACGACTCCGTCGACAACATCGTGGCCTGGCAGAACGCCACCACCGTCCGCGCGGCCCGCACCGAGTCGACACTGACCCTGACGGCCATGCTGATCCAGACGCGCGGTTCGAACCTTGAACTGTGGTATCCGGGCTCGGTCGTTGAGGCCAATGGCACCGACGAGTGGAAGATCGCGGTCAAGCCCGCTACGGCGGACCCGCGTGCCTTCGTGCTGAACGTCCTCGACGGAGCGGACATCATCCGCATCCACATCGGCAACGGGGAGCTGACCGAACGCGGTGAGATCCCCTACCAGACCGGCGAGGCGATCGGATACCCGGTGACGATCACGGCGTATCCGGATGAGAACGGCAACCTGATGACCAAGTTCTCCAACTCCGCTGCCTGGGGACTGGACATCGCCGGTGCGACGCCGGCCGCGGTCGAAGCCGCCGAGGACCGCGCGGCAGACACCGCCGAGGAGCTCTGACCAAGCCGCAGGGCGAGGGCATCGCGCATGCGATGTCTGCGGCCCGCACCCCTTTTCCAACAGCCGTCCGCGCACCGCACGTTCAGGAGATCCACGCATGACATTTGACGCCCGCAGGGTCGCAGGCGAGCAGGCCAGCAAGCCGTTCGAGTTCACCGGCATGGACGGCGCGACGTACGAGCTGCCGAACATCAATACCGTCACCGGTGCGCAGGCCAAGCGCATGAAGGCGGGGGACGACTCGGTCTTCGAAGAGATCGCCAGCCCGCGCGTGGTGAGGGCTATGGACGAGATGCCGGTCGGCGTGCAGGAAAGCCTCGTGCGAGCGTGGATCGCGCACGGCGGCGCATCGGGAAAAGGGGTTTTGCCGTCCTCGCGTCGCCCGCCGCGGCGGAAGCCCTCGCGCTCGACCTGATGCTGCGCGGCGCCCCGCCGCTGGACGAGCTGACGCTGGGCCGGATCGGCGGCCTGCACGAGATGCTGCGCCACGAGCCGCACAGCGCCACCGCACGCACGTCCGGCGGCGACGGCTACACCGCCGAGGAGCACCTGCTGTTCCTGGTCGTGGACGAGCTACGGCTGGGCAACTGGATGCGGACCAAGGACGCACAACGCAACCGCAACCGGCCCAAACCGCTCAGCCCGCTGGCCACCCCGCCGGGCAAGCGCACCGGGCGTACCGACCGGACACCGGCCGAGGTGCAAGCCCTCCTGGCCCAGGTCGGCCCGGTGGCAACGATGCAGTAAGAGGTGAGGGGTTATGGCCGAAGAAGTCGGTGTGGCGT
>NZ_JAEIMH010000177.1:0-4593 GCF_016464295.1 Streptomyces sp. N35
GCCCCGCCCCTTCCCGAAACCGGGGCTCCGCCCCGGACCCCTTCATCCGAACTTCGTTCGGATCTGCTCAAGCGCCGCAGGGGCTAGGTGTGCCGGACCGGCAGAGTGCTCACGCCGTTCTGCGGCGCAAAGTGGCCGCGCCCAGTCCGAGGACGAGGATCGCGCACAGGGCGACGATCAAGACGTCGCGGATGAAGTTGGCTGTGACGTCTGTGTGTTTGAGGACTTCGCCCATTCCGTCGACCGCGTACGACATGGGGAGGAGGTTGGAGATCTTCTCCAGGGCGGGCTGCATGGTGTCGCGGGCCGTGAACAGGCCGCACAAGAGGAGCTGGGGGAAGATCACGGCCGGCATGAACTGGACGGCCTGGAACTCGGAGGCGGCGAAGGCCGAGACGAAGAGGCCGAGGGCGGTGCCGAGGAGGGCGTCGAGCAGGGCGACCAGGAGGAGGAGCCAGGGGGAGCCGATGACGTCCAGGCCGAGGGCCCACAGTGCGAGGCCGGTGGCGAGGAGCGACTGGATGACCGCGAGCGTGCCGAAGGCCAGGGCGTATCCGAGGATCAGGTCGGCTTTGCCGAGCGGCATCGCGAGGAGGCGTTCCAGGGTGCCCGAGGTGCGTTCGCGCAGGGTCGAGATCGACGTCACCAGGAACATCGTGATCAGCGGGAAGATGCCGAGGAGCGAGGCGCCGATGCTGTCGAAGGTGCGCGGGCTGCCGTCGAAGACGTAGCGCAGGAGCAGCAGCATCACGCACGGGACCAGGAGCATCAGTGCGATGGAGCGCGGGTCGTGGCGGAGTTGGCGCAGGACCCGGGCTGCGGTCGCGAGGGTGCGGGAGGTGTTCATCGCGAGGACTCCTTCGTGCTGCCGGTCCCGGTGGCATGCGCCGCGCTCTTCTCGGACGCCGTGGCCTCGTCGACCAGGCGGAGGAAGGCCGCCTCGACCGTTTCCGTGTCCATGCGGTGGCGCAGGGCGTCCGGGGTGTCGTCGGCGAGGATCCCGCCTTCGCGCATGAGCAGGAGGCGGTGGCAGCGTTCGGCCTCGTCCATGACGTGCGAGGAGACGAGGATCGTGGTGCCGCGGCCCGCGATGTCGCGGAAGAGGTTCCACAGGTCGCGGCGGAGTACGGGGTCGAGGCCGACGGTCGGTTCGTCGAGGACCAGGAGCTCGGGGGTGCCGAGCAGGGCGACGGCGAGCGAGACGCGGCTGAGCTGGCCGCCGGAGAGGGTGCCGGCGACTGCGTCGTGGTGGCTTTCCAGGTCCACGTCGGCGATGGCGCGGGTGACGTAGTCGCGGCGCAGGTCGGCGTAGCCGCGGCCGGGGATGAGGATCGCGGCGAAGTACTCGAGGTTCTGGCGGACGGTGAGGTCCAGGTAGACGGAGGGGGCCTGGGTGACGTAGCCGACGCGGGAGCGCAGGGGCGCCGAGCCGGCCGGTTCGCCGAGGACGTCGAGGGTGCCGGTGACCTTGGCCTGGGTGCCGACCACGGCGCGCATGAGCGTGGACTTGCCGCAGCCCGAGGGGCCGAGGAGGCCGGTGATCTGGCCTCGGGGGACGTCGAAGCGGAGGCCTTTGAGGACGGTGCGAGGGCCGCGGACCACGGTCAGGTCGGCGGCCTTGATGGCGGGGCCCGGGGTGCCTGGTCCGGGCGCGGGGGCCTTTCCGGATCCATAATTCATCATGTGATGAATATGGGTCGCGCAGGGGTGCGGAGTCAAGTGCCTGCGGAGGGGTTGCGGAGGTCAGCTCGCGGCAGCAGCCGGCTTGAGTGCGACCGTCAGTTCCACCGTGTAGTGCTCCTTCACCTGGCCGCCTGGGAACACGCGCAGGAGTTCCGCGCGCTCCTGCGCCAGGAGAGGTGCCGCGCGGTCCGGGCCGAGCGCCGCGAAGTACGAGCGGCTGCCCAAGTGGGCCAGGTGGGCGTCGAGCGAGATCGTGCGGGTCCAGGTCAGGCTGCGGTGGATACGCGAGGCGGCCGGCGCGACGGATGCGATGAGGTGCTCCGTATCGACGGCGACGCCGAAACCGTGGTGGCCGGGGACGCGGCACGCGAGGCGTTTCTCCTGGGCTGCGGACCAGGGGCTGTCGGGCACGTTCCACCACAGGGCGAGGGCGCCGCCCGGGCGCAGGACGCGCAGGGCCTCGGGGATGGAGCGCGCCGGGTCCGTCCAGTGCCAGGACTGGGCATACGTGACCAGGTCGGCGCAGGCGTCGGTGAACGGCAGGGCTTCGCCGGCGGCCCGTACCAGCGGGACGTCCGGCAGGGCGGCGTGCAGCTGGGCGCCCATGCCCGGGCCGGGTTCGACGGCGATGACCCGGGCGCCGCGGGCGCGCAGGAGGCGGGTGGCGATGCCCGTGCCCGCGCCGACGTCGAGGACACGGCGCCCGTCAAGGGGCGAGCCGGTCAGTTCCTCGAGCGTCTCGAAGAGCTCCGGCGGATAGTCGGGGCGGGCGGTCGCGTATTGAGCGGCTACGGCGTCGAAGGAGAGCGCGAAGTCGGTCATGGACTCATGGTGCCGCCACCGCCGCTGCCGGGGGTGCCGAGGGTGCCGGGGGTGCCGGGGGCGACGAATAGGAGCCCCCCGAAACCCCGGGAGACGCCCACTCCCAAGCCCGCGGCGCACCCCGCCCCCCAACCCGCGGCGCACCCCCACCCCCCAACCCGTCGCACACCGATACGCGGCGCTCGGTCAGCCGCGGCGCTTCCTCTTCGGGCGGTTCGACGGCTTGCCCGTGCGGCGGGACGCGCGGCGTTCGTACTGGGCGACGGCCGTCTCGTACTCCGCGCGGCGGAGCTTCTCGCCCGGGGCCTCGTACAGATTGCGGAAGAAGTACGCGAGCAGGACCCCGATGAAGCCGATGGCCATCAGGCCCTTCGCGGACTGTGTCGCCTCGGGGTCGGTGCGCTTGCCGTACGACTCCCAGGCGCGGCGGAACGCGATGGCGCTGCAGGCCGAGAAGGCGACGATGACCAGGACGTTGACGAAGTTGCCGACCTTGGCGATCTCCAGGCCCTCGAACGCGAAGCGCAGGACGAAGGCGCCGGCCGCGGCGAGGGCGAGGGAGCCGATGCCGGCTCCGATGCGGCGCCAGAGGTAGCCGCCGTCGTGGTTCAGCCAGGTGGTGCCGAAGAGGGGCAGCTCCTCGGGCTGGGGGCCCGCCGGGGCGGCGGGTGTCTCGTTCGTGCCGGTTTCGTCGCTCACGAGGTTGATTATCCCGGACCTCGGGGCCTGGGCGGACTGCGTGGGGGCGCGGGCCGTCGAAGGCGCGGGTGTCCGCAGTTATGTTGTAGGCGTCAACTCGTGTACGGGGAGGGCCTGTTGTGCCACTACGGGAGGACGATCCACATGCTATCGGGGCATATCGGCTGAGTGATCGGCTCGGATCGGGCGGGATGGGGACGGTGTTCCTGGGGCATGCGCCCTCGGGCCGTGATGTCGCGATCAAGGTCATCCACGAGCAGTACGCCGGCGATCCGGTCTTCCGTACGCGCTTCCGGCAGGAGGTGGCCGCGGCCCGCAGGGTCAGCGGTGCCTTCACGGCGGCCGTCGTGGACGCCGACCCGGAGGCGCGCAGGCCCTGGATGGCCACGCAGTACGTGCCCGGCCCGACGCTCGCCGACCGGCTGCGCGATCAGGGTCCTGTGCAGGGCGGTGAGCTGCGGCGGCTCGCGCTGGGGCTCGCCGAGGCGCTGGGCGACATCCACCGGGCCGGTGTCGTGCACCGGGATCTCAAGCCGGCGAATGTGCTGATGGCGGCCGACGGGCCCCGGGTGATCGACTTCGGGATCTCGCGCGCGGCCGAGAACCAGGCGCTCACCGCGACCGGGCATGTGATGGGGACGCCGCCGTTCATGTCGCCGGAGCAGCTGAACGATCCGCGCTCGACCGGGACGGCGTCCGATGTGTTCTCGCTGGCCGCGCTGCTCGTCTACGCGGTGCGGGGCAAGGGTCCTTTCGACGCGGACAGCCCGTATCTGACCGCGTACCGCGTGGTGAACGAAGTGCCCGAGCTGGACGGTGTGCCGCAGCCGCTGCGGGAGGTGGTGGCCGGGTGCCTGGCCAAGGAGCCGGGCCAGCGGCCGGCGCTCGACGTCGTGGCGCACGCACTGCGGCGGCTGCCGGAGCGGACGGCGAAGACGATGGTCTGGCCCGCGGCCGGGGACCAGCAGACGCTGACCATACGGAGCACTCCTGCGAGCGGGCCGAGAACTGACACCGGACGGGCGGCGAGCGATGCCGGGCGGTCGGGGAGCGACGCGGCACGGTCGCAGAGCGGCGCCCGGCGGGCCGCGGGCGACGCCCTGCGGGCCGGGACGGGGGCGCGGCCGCCGGGCGGGACGCTCGGTCCGGGCCTCGGGACGGGCCGGGCCCTCCCCCCAGGCCGGGGACGCGGCGCCGGCGCGCCCGCGCCCTGCCCGCGGCCGGCGCCCTGGTGGTCGTGGCGGCCGTCGGCGCCGCGGTGGCCGTGTTCGCGCCCGACTCCGGGGGCGGCCGGACCGGGAGCAAGGGATCGACCACGGCGCCCGCTCCCCCGCGTACCGCACTGCCCGCGGGCTGGAAGCCGTGGCAGACCTCGTTGGTCGGCGCGGC
>NZ_JAEIMH010000178.1:0-4554 GCF_016464295.1 Streptomyces sp. N35
CTAAGGAGAATTGAACTCCTGACCTCCTGCATGCCATGCAGGCGCTCTACCAACTGAGCTATAGCCCCTTGCTTGGTGTGTTCGCCCGGTTTCCCGTGGCGACGTCGACAACAGTACACGGTCACCCCGGTGCTCCACCAAATCGTTTGCCGTGGCCATGATCGTCCGCCGGGAGAAGGGTTCCGCAGCCGGTAACGTCGGTCGGCGTGACCATCCTGGGACGAACCGCCGCGCGAGCCGATGACGACCTGCACAAGGACGCCAGACGCCCTCTGCTGCTCGCCGCGCTCGTGTGCCTGGTCTCGTTCACGGCGTTCTGGATCACCCAGCGGCTGGCCGGCGTGACCCTCCTCGACGTGATGGTCTACCGCGCCGAGGGCTGGACGGTCCGCAACGGCGGCGACCTCTACGCGATGCAGGCCACGGTCTCCAACCTCCCCACCACGTACCCGCCCTTCGCCGCCCTGCTCTTCACACCGCTCACCCTGCTCGGCGTACCGGAGATGCGGACCTTCGCGACCGGCTTCAACCTGCTGCTCGTCCTGGCGCTCGTCTATCTGGCGCTGCGGCTCATCGGTATCGAGGACCGCGCCAAGCGCCTCGCGCCGGCCCTGCTCATCGCCGCCGCCCTCGTGTGGTGCGAGCCCGTGTGGACGACGCTGCGCTACGGGCAGATCAACCTGCTGCTCGCGGTGTTCGTGCTGGGGGACCTGACCCGCCGCAAGGACAACCGCTGGGCGGGCATCGGGATCGGTCTCGCCGCCGCGATCAAGCTGACGCCCGCGCTGTTCGCCGTGCTCCTCGCGCTCGCGGGCATCGTCGTGGCGGTGCGCCGGGCACGGGCCGCACAGCCGTGGTGGAACCCGCATCTGCGCCGGGCCGCCATCGCCACCTGCACGTTCCTCACGGTCACCGTGGCGTCCGCGGTCGTCCTGCCGTACGACTCGAAGCGGTTCTGGACCGAGATGGTCTTCTCCGCGAGCCGCCCGGGCCAGGCCGAGGACACCGCGAACCAGTCGCTGCGCGGCGTGCTCGCCCGTCTCCTGCACACCACCGACCCGGGCCTGTGGTGGGTGCTCGTGGCGGCCGTGGTGGCGCTCTTCGGCCTTGCGGTGGCGGTGAGTTCACTGGTCGAAGGCCGTACGGCATGGGCGGTCACCGCCTGCGCCGTGACCGCTCTGCTGATCAGTCCCGTGTCCTGGTCGCATCACTGGGTGTGGATCGTGCCGGTCCTGATGCTGCTGGCCGCCGAGGCCCGGCGCCTGGGCAGTCGCGCGCTCAAGGCGGCGACGGCGACGGCGGCGGTGATCTTCTGCTCGTACTCGCTCTGGTGGGTCCCGCACGCCGGCACCAGCACCACGGTGCGGCCCGAACTCGACCAGAACGCGGGCGAATTCCTGCTCTCGGCCGGCTATGCGCTGGCCGGTATGGGATTCCTTGCGCTTGCGGCTCTACGGGTACGGGGAGCCGGGCGCGAACCCGTGAAGGTCCCCGCTCAGAGCACCGGCTCTCAGGCCGTCGCGAACGAGTAGAAGCGCTTCAGAGTGCAGTGCTCGTCGAGCAGCCGTCCGTAGATCGGCTCCCCCTCGAGTTCACGGTAGGTCTCGATGGGGTCGCCCTTTATGATCAGCGCCCGCGCGCACTCCTCGCACCAGTACTGGTAGTCGGGGTTGACCGGTTCCATGTCGCGGACGATCGGCGTACCGCTGCCGCACCAGTCGCACTTCCTCCTGTGGGCGCCCATGTGTTCCGCTCAGCTCCAGCTGTGGCCGCAGGCCGTGCACACGTAGGAGATCCCGCCGTTGTCGCCGAGCACCTGGGCGACATGGGTGGAACCGCAGGACGGACAGATGAGGGAGATCGGTGCGGGGGTGGTGGGGAGCTGCTCGCAGCCCTGGGTCTCGGCCACGTCGAGGAGGTTGCCGTCCTCCTCGAGGCTGCTCCCAGGCATCGTGCTTCTCCCTCCCGTGGGACCGCCGTCGTCCCCCGATCCCGGCCCGCTCGATTGTGCCACGGTCGTCCGGATGGGTCAGCGACGCGCGCGTACCAGTCCGGACACGGCGCCGAGAAAGGCGGCCCCGGCCAGCGCGTATGCGGTGATGAGGAGGGCGTCCGCGGATTCCTGGGCGCCGCCGAGCGGCCGGCTCAGGAAAACGGTGCCGAACACCGCCACCCCGGACAGCTGACCGAGCTGCAGCACGGTGGTGAGCAGTCCGCTGGCGTCCGCGGCGTCCTCGGGCCGTACGGTCGCCAGGGCGCGCGTGAAGGTCGGGCTGTACGCGAGCGACATCCCGGCGCCGCCGGGGGGGAACCCCCCCCCGAGCCCCCCTCCCCCGCTCCCTCCGCCGCCCCGCGCCACCCCCCGCGCCGGGGGGGCCGCCCCGGCCAGCGCGAACCCGCCCGGAACCAGCGCCCGTTGGAGCGCCGCGGGCCACTTGCGCCAGGTGAGACCGATCACCCCGAAGAGCACCGCGCCAGGGGCGAAGGTGAGCCCCGTGCGCAGCGCGCTCTGTCCGAGCCCACCCTGCAGATGCAGCGCGAGCACGAACATCAGGCCGGCGTTCCCCGCCATCACCAGGGCGATCCGCACCACCGCGAGCCCCATCCCGGGCACCCGCAGCACCTGCGGCGCGATCAGCGGGGCGCCGCCGCGGCGGGCCAGCCTCTTCTCGTACGAGGCGAAGAGGGCGAGCAGCACGGCGCTCGCGGCGAGCGAGAGCCAGGCCCACAGCGGCCAGTCCTGCTCCTGTCCGAGCACCAGGGGAACGGTGAACAGCGATACGGCACCGGCGAGCAGCAGCATTCCGGGCAGATCGAAGCCGCGCGTACGCGACGGGGGCCCGTCGGCGGGCAGGACGCGCGGGCCGAGCACCAACAGGGCAATCCCCACCGGCACGTTGACCAGGAACACCGGCCGCCAGCTCGCGCCGAACAGGTCCGCGCTGACCAGGACACCGCCCAGCACCTGCCCGGCCGCCGCACCGCCCGCCAGGACCGCCGCGTACACCCCGAGTGCCTTCGCCCGCGCCTCGCCGGAGAAGGTCCGCTGGATCAGGCTGAGCACCTGCGGGATCATCACGGCCGCGCCCGCGCCCTGCGCGAGCCGGAAGCCGATGAGCTGGCCGGTGCTCTGGGCGAGGCCGCAGGCCAGCGAGGCGACCGTGAACAGGGCGAGCCCGGCCAGATACATCCGCCGGTGCCCGAACCGGTGGCCGAGCCGGGCCCCGGTGATCAGGAGCACCGCGTACGCGATCGTGTAGCCGGCCACCACGAGCTGCAGCCCGGCGCCGCTCGCACCGAGCTCGGTACGGACCGTGGGAGCGGCGACATTGACGATGAAGACGTCGAGCAGGGCCATGAACTGGGCCGCGAGCACCACCGCGAGCAGCCGGCCGGGACGGACGGCAGGGCGGTTGTCGGTCCCTGGCGGTTTACTGGGATGTGCGGTTGTCGTCGTCATGCCACCGAGCGTGACGGCGCGGCGGTACGGGTAACGAGAGCCCGCCGATACGGGTACTGACAGCACCTGGCAGACCCGGCGGAGCGGCTCGACCATGGGGGACGTGACGACTTTGGCGACGGAACACAGGACGGGCCGCAGACGCCCGGAGCTGGCGGCCTTTCTGCGCAGCCGCCGCGCGCGGGTGACACCGGCCGACGTCGGCATGCCCGGGGGCCTGCGCCGCCGCACGCCGGGGCTTCGCCGCGAGGAGGTCGCGCAGCTCTCCGGAGTCGGCGTGACCTGGTACACGTGGCTGGAGCAGGGCCGCCCGATCAACGCATCGGGCCAGGTGCTCGACGCGGTGGCCCGCACCCTGCGCCTGGACCGCTCGGAGCGCGAGCACCTGTACCACCTGGCCGAGGTGCCGCTCGCGCCCGACGCAGAGGACCTCGCGTCCGGCCTTCCCGAGGTGGACGCCGAGATCCAGGACATCATCGACGCCCTCGACCCACGGCCCGCGGTGGTCTACAACGCGCGCTACGACATGCTCGCGACGAACTCCGCGTACCGCGATCTCTTCTTCGTCCCGGCGATGAACGCGACCGGGCGCCCCAATGTGCTGTGGGCGCTGTTCACGGTCGGCGACGAGGACTGCCCCGTGGTGTTCCGCGAGACCGAACTGCCGCTGATGGTGGCCCAGTTGCGCGGCGCGTACGGGCGGCATGTGGGCGAGCCGGTGTGGGAGTCGTTCATCGGCGACCTGTCGGCGGCCAGCCCGTTCTTCGCGCGGCTGTGGGCGAGCGGCGACGTGGTCCCGCCGGGTCCGCGGGTGAAGACCTTCCGGCACCGGGCGGTGGGCGAGATACGCATGACGTCCGTCTCGCTCTCCATCAACGGCATGCCGGACTGCCGCATCGTCGCCTACACCCCGGCGGATGAGGTGAGCACGGACCGCCTGGCGGCCGTACGGGAGCAGTGCTGCCCGCCCACCTCATCGCCGACGCCGGCCCCCTGACGGGGGTGTGGGTGGCGAAGCCCCCACAACGAGCGGCGAAGCCGCGCAGAAACGAAGAAAGCGACCCGGTCCGCACTTTCTGCGGGCACAGGGCGCC
>NZ_JAEIMH010000179.1:0-903 GCF_016464295.1 Streptomyces sp. N35
GGCGGGCGCGCCCGCGTGCGGCGACGCCTGCGCGGGCACGCGGGGCGGCGCCTGCGGCCCGGCGGCGCGCTCCCGTCCGGGGGCTGCGTTCGCGGAGGCGGCTTCCCCTTCTCGTACGGGATGAGCGTCCCCTCGTACGGGATGAGCGTCCCCTCGTACGGAATCGGCATCCCCTCGTACGGGACCGGCGTCCTGCCGTACGAAAGAGGCGCCCGGCGCACCCGGGTCCTGCGGGCCGGCCGCAGCCACCCGGAGATGGCCTTCCCCGTCCGGCGCCGTGGGCAGCGGCTCAGGGTCGGCCGACGTGGACAGCCGCAGCGTGGACTCGCCGATCCGCAGCAGCGCGCCGGGGGTGAGACGCAGCGGGCGGTCGGCGACGGGGGCGCCGTCGAGGACGGTGCCGTTGGTGGAGCCCAGATCCGTCACCGAGACGCGGCCGTCGTCGGCGAGCGTGACCGCGCAGTGGAGCCGGGAGACATCCGGGTCGTCGAGCGGGACGTCCGCGTCGGCGGAGCGGCCGATCGTGATCCTCCCGCCGTGCAGCAGATGGACACCGCCGGCGTCGGGACCCGCGATCACATGCAGCCGGGCGGCCGCGCCCTGGGCGGTCGGTGCGGGCTCGGCGGGGGAGTGCAGGGTGAGCACCGCGCCGTCGACCAGCGGGGGCTCGCCGATCAGGCAGGTCCTGGCGTCGAGCCGGTCCGGACCCGCGTACAGCACGACCTGCGCCCCGGAAGAGGCATCGGCGCCCGCCGCCGCGGCCAGGCCGGAGGCGGCCGCCGCGGGTGCGGTGCCCGCGGGCGCGGTGGCCAGCACGTCGGGGGGGCCGGAGGCGCCGCCCCCCCCCGGGCCGCGGGCCGCCGGGGCGGGCCCGGGGGGGGGTCGGCCGGGCTTGCCCGGCCG
>NZ_JAEIMH010000179.1:913-4405 GCF_016464295.1 Streptomyces sp. N35
CCCCGCCGGGAGGGCGGTGCCGGCGGGCGCGGTGCCCAGCAGGTCGGTGGCGCCGCAGTCGCCCCCCGACTGCGTGCTGCGGCCGTCAGGGCCTGCCCGGAGGACGGTCAGCCGGATCTGCATCGCCGTCAGCGGTCCCTTCTGCGCGGGGTGCCCGGCGGGGGACGGATGACCCGTCGGTGACCCCCACCGCACACGGCATGGCTCCGTGCTCGTAGGCATCCTCGCACCTGCCACCGACAACACGCCCGGCACCCACCATTAAGTGATCTTGATTGATCGGGTTTTCCGTCTTTGGAGTCCAAATCGCCCTCGCTCATGCGGAATTGGCCGCGCGGGTATACGGCGGGCGTGTGCATGGGACGTGCGTGGGCAGGGGACCCGGCAACCAACCGCCGAGGGCCTGCGTCTTCCTGCGGAACGGAACCGCCACGGTTGTTACGGGAACGGGTGGCCGACGGCACACCAGTGCCCCGTTCGGCCGCACTACAGTGGGGCGGAACACAAGGAACGCCAGGAACAGAGTTCGACGATCGACAGGGAGCGCATGACGTGCGGCCGGTAGGCAGCAAGTACCTGCTCGAGGAGCCGCTCGGACGCGGCGCCACGGGCACCGTCTGGCGAGCCCGCCAGCGCGAGCCCGCGGGCGCCGAGGCCGCCGTCCAGGGACACCCCGGCGAGACCGTCGCGATCAAGGTGCTCAAGGAGGAGCTGGCCAACGACGCGGATGTCGTGATGCGCTTCCTGCGTGAACGCTCCGTGCTGCTCCGCCTGACGCACCCCAACATCGTGCGCACCCGCGACCTGGTCGTCGAAGGCGATCTCCTGGCGCTCGTCATGGACCTGATCGACGGTCCCGACCTGCACCGCTACATCCGGGACAACGGCCCGATGACCCCGGTCGCCGCCTCCCTGCTCACGGCCCAGATCGCCGACGCCCTTGCCGCCAGCCACGCCGACGGCGTCGTGCACCGGGACCTCAAGCCCGCGAACGTTCTCCTCAAGGAGGACGAGCACGGCATGACCCCGATGCTCACCGACTTCGGCATCGCGCGCCTCGCGGATTCGCCGGGCCTGACCCGTACCCATGAATTCGTCGGTACGCCGGCGTATGTCGCACCCGAGTCCGCCGAGGGCCGTCCGCAGACCTCCGCCGTCGACATCTACGGCGCCGGAATTCTGCTGTACGAGCTGGTCACGGGCCGTCCGCCGTTCTCCGGCGGCAGTGCGCTCGAAGTGCTGCACCGCCACCTCGGCGAGGAGCCGCGCCGCCCGAGCACGGTCCCCGAGCCGCTGTGGACGGTCATAGAACGCTGTCTGCGCAAGAAGCCCGAGGAGCGGCCGAGCGCCGAGAACCTGGGGCGTGCGCTGCGCGTGGTCGCCGAGGGCATCGGCATCCACGCGAACTCCTCGCAGATCACCGCCGCCGAGGGCGTGGGCGCACTGCTCGCCCCCGATCCGACGCCCGCGGCCGTCCCGCAGACGCCCGGAGCCGCGGACCCGACGCAGGTGCTGCCGCAGGGTGCGGGCTCGTACGGTCAGCACGATCCGAGTGCCGCGACCAATGTGATGCCGCACACCTCGGGCTCCCCCGACGCGGACCCCACCTCCGTTCTGCCGAACCGCGGCGCGGCCGACCCGACCGCCGTGATGCCGCCGGTGCCGCCCGGCGCCCCGCAGGGCGGCAACCCGGACGACCCGCACCCGTGGCAGAACCAGATGCGCGCGGCCCGCGACCGCAACGAGCAGACGCAGGTCCAGTACCTCGACCCCAACCAGGACCCGCTGCGGCGCCGCCCGCAGCGCCAGGTCCAGCGCGGACAGCAGCAGGGCCGGCAGCAGGCGCCGCAGGGTTACGGATATCCGCAGCAGCAGCCACAGCACCCGCAGCAGCACCAGCCGCAGCGGTACGCCCCCGCGCCGCAGCCCCAGCAGCAGCCGCAGCGGTACGCGCCCCCGTCGCAGCCTCCGCAGCAGCCGCGCCCGCCGCGTCAGCCGAGGCAGCGCAGCGCCAACCCGATGAGGATTCCCGGGCTCGGCTGCCTCAAGGGCTGTCTGTTCACGATCGTCATCCTGGTCGTGGCCGCGTGGCTGATCTGGGAGCTGAGCCCGCTGCAGGACTGGATCGGCCAGGGCCGCTCGTTCTTCGCCCAGATCGGGCACTGGTACGACACCGTCTCGGGCTGGATAGAGGATCTGGGCGGCGCGACGGACGGCGGGTCCGGCGGCGGCGGTCAGTAACCGCGCGAGTGTGGGGGAAAACCGGGCTCCTTCGGGGGCCCGGTTTTCTTGTGCTCCAGGACCCCGACCGGGCCGTGACATGGTTGATTTGTCGACACCTGCCGGGTGATTTCCGCCCCGGACGCGAAGGTTGGCGCCGAAGCCGCGTAGCTTTGTCGCCAACAGGAGCCCGTAGGAGCAGTCTTGGCACGGAAAATCGGCAGCCGGTACACCGCCCACCAGATCCTGGGCCGCGGTTCCGCCGGCACTGTCTGGCTCGGCGAAGGTCCTGAAGGGCCGGTCGCCATCAAGCTGTTGCGCGAAGACCTCGCCGCCGACCAGGAGTTGGTCGGCCGTTTCGTCCAGGAGCGCACGGCGCTGCTCAGCCTCGACCACCCGAACGTGGTCGGCGTACGCGATCTGGTCGTGGACGGCAATGATCTGGCGCTCGTCATGGACCTGGTCCGCGGCACCGATCTGCGCACCCGTCTGGACCGCGAGCGGCGGCTCGCCCCGGAGGCGGCCGTCGCGATCGTGGCGGACGTGGCCGACGGCCTGGCCGCCGCGCATGCGGCCGGCATCGTGCACCGTGACGTCAAGCCGGAGAACGTCCTCCTGGACATGCAGGGTCCGCTCGGCCCAGGCGGCTCGCACCCCGCGCTCCTCACCGACTTCGGCGTCGCCAAGCTCGTCGACTCACCGCGCCGTACGCGCGCGACCAAGGTCATCGGGACCCCGGACTATCTCGCTCCCGAGATCATCGAGGGTCTGCCGCCCCGCGCGGCCGTCGACATCTACGCCCTCGCGACCGTCCTGTACGAACTCCTCGCCGGTTTCACGCCCTTCGGCGGCGGCCACCCTGGCGCGGTTCTGCGCCGCCATGTGACCGAGACGGTCGTCCCGCTCCCGGGCATCCCGGACGAGCTCTGGCAGCTGATCGTCCAGTGCCTCGCCAAGGCCCCCGCGTCCCGGCTGCGCGCCTCGGAACTGGCCGCGCGCCTGCGCGAGCAGCTCCCCGTCGTCGCGGGCATGCCGCCGCTCGACGTGGACGAGCCGGAGCCCGAGCTCCCCGAGGAGCCCGAGGCCGCCTTCCCGGCCGGCGAACCTGCGGCCCCGCGCCGGGGAGCGGTCCCGCTGGTGCCGGGCTCGACCCCGGACTCCAACCGCGACACCCACACCTCGATGCGCGTCCCGGGCCCCGACGAGCTCGCGGGCGGCGCCCGCGGCACGGCCCGCGCCCCCCGCGCGGCGGGCGCCCCGCGCCCGGGCTCG
>NZ_JAEIMH010000018.1:0-2925 GCF_016464295.1 Streptomyces sp. N35
GCGGGGGCGCGCCCGGAGGGGGCCGGCCGCCGCGGACGCGGGGGCCATGGCCGCGGCGGTCCCCGACTTCCGGCCCGCCGAGTACGCCACCGGGAAGATCAAGAAGAGGGACGACCGCGCGGACCCGACGATCACCCTGGTCCGCAACCCCGACATCCTCGCCGAGATCTCCGCCGACCGCGCCCGCCCCGGCCAGGTCGGCGTCTGCTTCGCCCCCCAGACCGCCGCCGTGCTGGCCAACGGGCGCACCAAGCTGGGGCGCACAGGCTGCGGTCCCCTGGTCGTCAACGAGGTCGGCGAGCGCAAGACCTTCGGCTCCGAGGAGAACGAAGCGGTCGTGCTCGGCGCCGACGGGTCCGAGACGCCGGTGCCGTTCGGGCCGAAGGAAGACCTGGCGGACGTGGTGTGGGATCTGGTGCGGGAGCGGCTGGGCTGACTCCTGAGGCGTCCGGGAAACGGATTTCGCCCGACCGGGCGCCTCAAACCCCCCGAAATTCGGACGTCAACGCCCTGGCGGAGACCGATCGTCGTATCGCAGAATGCAGTGCCGCAGGTCACAAGGCATCCATCAAGCGAGACGCGGCGCCCAGTGGCCGGAAGCGACCGATAAACTGGTCGACGAAGCATTGCCGGGCGCAGCTCCCGGTAG
Organism: Streptomyces sp. N35; assembly: GCF_016464295.1. NCBI lineage: Bacteria > Bacillati > Actinomycetota > Actinomycetes > Kitasatosporales > Streptomycetaceae > Streptomyces > Streptomyces sp. N35. The sequence goes on from NZ_JAEIMH010000018.1 coordinate 650, forward strand.
CCTCGCCAATGATCAGCCAGCAGCCGCTGCAACCCCAGGGAGCGTTGTGTCCCGTCGTCTCTTCACCTCGGAGTCCGTCACCGAGGGCCACCCCGACAAGATCGCTGACCAGATCAGCGACACCATTCTCGACGCACTGCTCCGCGAGGACCCGACGTCCCGCGTCGCCGTCGAGACCCTGATCACCACGGGTCTGGTGCACGTCGCGGGTGAGGTCACCACCAAGGCGTACGCGCCGATCGCGCAGCTGGTGCGCGACAAGATCCTGGAGATCGGTTACGACTCCTCGAAGAAGGGCTTCGACGGCGCCTCCTGCGGTGTCTCGGTGTCCATCGGTGCGCAGTCCCCGGACATCGCGCAGGGCGTCGACACCGCGTACGAGAAGCGGGTCGAGGGCGACGACGACGAGCTGGACAAGCAGGGCGCCGGCGACCAGGGCCTGATGTTCGGTTACGCGACCGACGAGACGCCCGAGCTGATGCCGCTGCCGATCCACCTCGCGCACCGTCTGTCGCGCCGTCTGTCCGACGTGCGCAAGAACGGGACCATCCCGTACCTGCGTCCCGACGGCAAGACCCAGGTCACCATCGAGTACGACGGCGACAAGGCCGTCCGTCTCGACACCGTGGTCGTCTCCTCGCAGCACGCCTCCGACATCGACCTGGAGTCGCTGCTCGCGCCCGACATCCGCGAGTTCGTCGTCGAGCCCGAGCTCAAGGCGCTCCTCGAGGACGGCATCAAGCTGGAGACCGAGGGCTACCGCCTGCTCGTCAACCCGACCGGCCGCTTCGAGATCGGCGGTCCGATGGGTGACGCCGGTCTGACCGGCCGCAAGATCATCATCGACACGTACGGCGGCATGGCCCGCCACGGCGGCGGTGCCTTCTCGGGCAAGGACCCGTCGAAGGTGGACCGCAGCGCCGCGTACGCGATGCGCTGGGTCGCCAAGAACGTGGTCGCCGCGCAGCTCGCCTCGCGCTGCGAGGTGCAGGTCGCGTACGCGATCGGCAAGGCCGAACCGGTGGGTCTGTTCGTCGAGACCTTCGGCACGAACACCGTTCCGGTGGAGAAGATCGAGGAAGCCATCTCCGCGGTCTTCGACCTGCGTCCGGCCGCGATCATCCGCGACCTGGACCTGCTGCGCCCGATCTACTCCCAGACCGCCGCCTACGGCCACTTCGGCCGTGCGCTGCCGGGCTTCACCTGGGAGCGCACGGGCCGCGTGGGCGCGCTGCGTACGGCTGCCGGTCTGTAGTCTCCTCTCGCTGTGCGGCAACGGCCCGCCCGCGGCGCCCCCCTGTGGTGGGCGTCCGTGGCCCCTTTGCGGTCGCGCGGGAAAAGAGGTGCGCGGGGCGGGAGTTGGTGCGTACGGTGGGGATCTCCCGGTGCGCAGGCCGCGGTTACTTCGATGGAGTTCACCTGCTCCGGCAGGTGTGCGTGGAAATCCCGGCCCTCGGGCCGTGCAGGTCCGCTGCCGCTTCGATCTCGGGAGACCTCAAGGCTCCGACTCCGGGTGCGCCCGGTGCGCAGGCTGCGGATACTTCTCCGGGTTATCCCTTTACGGGTTCGAATCCCGTCGCCGTGACCTTCGGTCGCGGTGTGGCGGAACTGGCAGACGCAGAGGCTCACCATCCGCCGCCGACTGGATCTCGGGCGCGCCCGGTGTCAGTGCCTTCTGGTTAAGTTGGGGCTGTGAGCAGCGAGAACGAGCAGCCCGGCAGCGACGCGCAGGACGCGGCGCCGGAGCAGCTCGCGCTCATCCGGGAGACCGTGCGCCAGGCCAAGGTGCCGCGCGCCAAGCCCCGTACCTGGCGTGGCGCCGAGCTCGCCCCTGAACTGCCCGTGGCCCGGGTCCTCGTCGACAAGGGCGTGCTGCATCTCGACCGCTACTTCGACTACGCCGTGCCCGCCGACCTCGACGCCGACGCCCAGCCGGGCGTGCGGGTGCGGGTGCGGTTCGGGGCCGGGCGGAGCCGTGTGCAGGGGGGCCGGCGTGAAGGCGGCGGTCTGATCAGCGGGTATCTGATCGAGCGCATCGCCGAGTCCGACTACACCGGGCCGTTGGCCGCCCTCGCTCAAGTCGTGTCGCCCGAACCCGTGTTGAGCCCCGAACTGCTCGGCCTCGCGCGGGCCGTCGCCGACCGGTATGCGGGCAGCCTCGCCGACGTGCTCACGCTGGCCATTCCGCCGCGCAATGCCCGCGCGGAGGCCAAGGTGTCGCCGCCGGCGCCGCCCCCGCCCGCCGAGCCCCGGGGCGGGGCCTGGGGGCGGGACCG
>NZ_JAEIMH010000018.1:2935-62259 GCF_016464295.1 Streptomyces sp. N35
GGGCCCCCCCCCCCGCCCACACGCCGGGGGGAGCCCAGGGGGCCCCCGCCGGCCCCGGCCCGCGCGGGCGAAGCCCGAGGCCGGGACATGGGGGCGGTACGGGCAGGGGCCCGCGTTCCTGGAGTCGCTGGCGTCCGGCGGGGCGCCACGGGCCGTGTGGAACGCGCTGCCCGGGCCCCACTGGAGCGAGGAGCTCGCGCGGGCCGTCGCCGCCACGCTCGCCTCAGGACGTGGCGCGCTGGTCGTCGTACCCGACGGCAAGACCGCGAGCCGGGTGGATGCCGCGCTGACCGCGGTGCTCGGCGAGGGGCGGCATGCGCTGCTCACGGCGGACGCGGGGCCGCAGAAGCGGTACGCGGAGTGGCTGGCCGTGCGCCGCGGCTCGGTGCGGGCCGTGGTGGGCACGCGCGCCGCGATGTTCGCGCCGGTGCAGAACCTGGGCCTGGTGGCGATCTGGGACGACGGCGACGGCAACCACAGCGAGCTGCACGCGCCGCAGCCGCATGCCCGCGATGTGCTGCTGCTTCGGGCCGCCCACGACAAGTGCGCGTTTCTGCTGGGCAGTTGGAGCTGCACCGTGGAGGCGGCGCAGCTGGTCGAGAGCGGCTGGGCCAAGCCGCTGGTCGCCGACCGCGAGCAGGTGCGGATCGCCGCGCCCCTGGTGCGGACCGTCGGGGACGGGGACGTCGCGCGGGACGCTGCGGCCCGTGCGGCGCGGCTTCCGTCGCTCGCGTGGCAGATCGCCAAGGAGGGGCTCACGCGCGGACCCGTGCTCGTGCAGGTGCCCCGGCGGGGCTATGTGCCCCGCCTCGCGTGTGAACGGTGCCGGGAGCCGGCCCGCTGCAAGGAGTGCGCCGGGCCGCTCGAGGCGCAGGACACGGGGCCGCTGCACTGCGCGTGGTGCGGGCGGACCGAGGGCGAGTGGCACTGTCCCGAGTGCGGGTCGTTCAGGCTGCGGGCGCAGATCGTGGGAGCGCGGCGTACCGCCGAGGAGCTGGGGCGGGCCTTTCCCGCCGTGCCGGTGCGGACGTCGGGGCGCGAGCACATTCTGGAGTCCGTACCGGACCAGCCGTCCCTTGTCGTCTCGACGCCCGGCGCCGAGCCGGTCGCCGAGGGCGGTTACGCGGCGGCGCTGCTGCTCGACGGGTGGACCATGCTCGGGCGGCCCGATCTGCGGGCCGCCGAGGACGCGTTGCGCCGGTGGATCGGGGCCTCTTCGCTCGTACGGGGGCAGGGCGACGGCGGCACGGTCGTGGTCGTCGGCGAGCCGACGCAGCGCCCCGTACAGGCGCTGGTGCGGTGGGACCCGGTCGGGCATGCGGTGCGGGAGCTTGCCGAGCGGGCCGAGCTGGGCTTTCCGCCGGTCTCGCGGATGGCCGCGGTATCGGGGCGGCCCGAGGCGGTGGCGGAGTTTCTCGCGGGGGCCGAACTGCCCGCCGACGCCGAGGTATTGGGCCCCGTGCCGCTCCCGGTGACGGATCCGTCGCGGCCCAAGCGCACGGGGGCGGCCCCGGTGGGGGAGCAGTGGGAGCGGGCTCTGGTCCGGGTGCGCCCGGGGAGCGGTGCGGCCCTGGCCGCCGCCCTGAAGGCCGCTCAGGCCGGGCGGATGGCTCGCGGGGCCGGGGTTTCGGGCGGTGAGTCCGGGGTGCGGATCCGGATCGATCCGCCGGATATTGGGTGAGGGGTGGGTGGTTGGGCTGTCGGTGGTCGGTGGCTGGGCTGCTGGGCTGCTGGGGGTCGGCAAGCGGGGCCGGGGCCTGCGCCCGGGCGGCCGGCGGACGGGTCCAGCGGCGGGCGGCCGGGTAGCGAGGTAGGCGTACGGGCCACGGTCTGCGCCCGGGTGGCGGGGCAGATGGACGGCGCCAAGGGCTGCGCCCAGGTGGCGGGGGACGTCGGACGGGGCCAGGGTCTGCGGCAGGTGTAGGCGGGCGGGGCCAGTGTCTGCGGCCGGCGAGAGTGCAGGCAGGCCAGTGTCTGCGGCCGGCGAGAGTGCAGGCGGGCGGGGCAGGCTCTGCGGCGGTCAAAGTGCAGGCGGACCGGACCGGGGCCCGCGGGCCGCTGATGCCGGGACTGCCTAGCGTGCGCCGGGAGGCTTGCTGCCCGCGGCTTCCTGGGCGGCCATCACTTCATCACCGTGGGCGAAGGCCCAGGCGCCGACCGCGTCGATCGGCGCCAGCAAGGTCCGTCCAAGCGCGGTGAGTTCATACGCGACGTGCGGCGGTGCTCCGGGGTGTTCCCGCCGGTCGACAAGACCGTTGAACTGCAGCCGCCGCAAGGTCTCGGTGAGGACCTTCGAGCTGATCCCCCCGATCTGTTCCCGCAGCGCGACCGGACGCTTCGGGCCGTCGCGCAGGGCCCAGAGCACCACGGCGTTCCAGGTGTTGGCGAACAGGTCGAAGGCGAGCCGGGCGCGGCAGTCGGCGAGGAAGGCATCGGTGGTCACGTACCAAATGGTGCCCGAGCCGCTCTCTAGCGTCGGTACGGAAGGCCGAATACGGAAGGCCGAATCCGGTGGCGAGAGGGAATGTGTGATGAGAATCGGCGTGCTGGGGACGGGGAACATGGCGGACGCGCTCGCCACTCAATGGGCACGCGCCGGGCATGAACTCACCCTCGGGGGACGCGACCCGGCCAAGGCGCGGCGGCTTGCCGAGCGCATCGGAGGCGGCGCGCAGGGTGCCGGTCTGCGCGGGGCCGCCCAGTCCGGTGACGTGGTGCTTGCCGCGCTGCCCTTCGGCGCAGGGGCAGAGGTCGTACGGGCCGTGCGGGCGGAGTTGGCGGACAAGGTCCTCGTCGACTGCTCCAACCCGGTCGGCCCGGGCTTCCGGCTGCTCACGGAACGAGGGCCGTCAGCGGCACAGTTGCTGGCCGAGGCGGCGCCGGGAGCCCGTGTGGTCAAGGCTTTCAACCTGTGCCACGAGGACGTGTGGCGGATGCGGCCGCCGGTCTTCGACGGTCGCCCGCTGGCCGTACCGGTGTGCGGTGACGACGATGAGGCGCTCACGTCCGTACGCGAGTTGGTGCGGGACGTGGGCTGTGCACCCGTGGCCGGTGGCGGGCTCGAGCGGGCGGGTCTCCTGGAGGCGGCCGCGGCCCTGTTCATCGGGCTGTGGGTGGGGGAGGGGGCGGACGTCCAGGCGATCGCGCCGCCGCTGGCGTACGCGGCCGGATGAGAGCGTACGCGGCCGGATGAGGGCGTACGCGGCATGGTGATGGGCTGAGCGGTGGGCTGGCCCTGTGCGGCCGGCCGGATGACGCCCACACCTTCCGCAAGGCAGCCCTCCGCAAGGCAGCAGAAATGCCCCCGCTCCGGGCGCTGGGCGCCAGGAGCGGGGGCATCTCGGCTCGGCCTGCGGACAAGGCAGCAGTGTCGGGGTTCCGCTGCCGTGGCGTCAGCCCGTGGTTGCGCGGGCCCGGGAAGGCGCCCGGGCGGGGGTCCTCGCGCAGCACCGGGCCCGCGGGGGTCTCCCGCAGGACAGGGCTGCCCGCCGTCGGCTGGGTCGGCATGGAGCGGGCGGCGGGTACGGACGGCAGGCCCGCGCCGATGCCCACCGGACGTGCGCCGGTGTCCGTGGCGCGCTCGGCCTCGGCGGCGGCCTGTGCCGTGGCCCGCCGGGCTCCGTAACGGCGGTGCACCGCCTGCTTGGTGACCCCGAGCGCGGAGCCCACCGCGTCCCAGGAGAATCCGAGCGAGCGGTCGAAGTCCACCGCCGCCGTGACCAGGGTCTCGACGCTGTCGCGCAGCTCCTGGGCGAGGCGGACGGTGGGGGCGGGGGCACGCCCGTACACGACGAAGCCCGTGGAAGGACCGGAGCGGCGCGGGCGGTAGACGTTCCCCAACTGGGCGGTGAGGGTGCGCAGTGCGTCCACCTGCCGGCGGACCCGCTCGATGTCCCGCACCAGGAGGTGCAGGCTGGCCCGTGCCTGGGCGTCGTGGGTTGCGTGGTCGGCCATGAACAAGCCTCTCGAACCGGCGATGAAAAGGGTCGGGCCGCGCTCGCGGCCCCTGTCTGGTCAACTCTTTCTTGACCAACGCGTCAGCCTGGGATCTGGTCACGGTGGAGGGGCGTATGCGCATATGCGAGGGGCGCGCGGCTGTGCGCACGCCCCAGGGTGCCCGGCCGCGCCGCGCCACCGGGAGGCGGACACCGCACCCGGGGCGTACGCCGGACGCCCGCCGCCTCATAGACTGGTGCGCTGCTCTTCACGTCCCCGCTCGAGAGGCCCTCAGCCACCGATGAAGCTGGTCTTCGCAGGCACCCCCGAGGTCGCCGTTCCCGCTCTTGACGCCCTGATCGCCTCCGGACGGCACGAGGTGGCCGCCGTCGTCACCAGGCCGGACGCCCCCGCGGGGCGCGGCCGCCGGCTCGTCGCGAGTCCCGTCGCGGAGCGCGCCGAAGAGGCGGGCATCGAGGTGCTCAAGCCGAACCGGCCGCGTGACGAGGAGTTCCTCGCCCGGCTGCGCGAGATCGGCCCCGACTGCTGCCCGGTCGTGGCCTATGGCGCGCTGCTGCCCAAGGTGGCCCTGGACGTGCCCACGCGCGGCTGGGTCAATCTGCACTTCTCGCTGCTGCCCGCCTGGCGCGGTGCCGCGCCCGTGCAGCACGCGATCATGGCCGGGGATCAGATCACCGGTGCCTCGACCTTCCTGATCGAGGAGGGCCTGGATTCGGGCCCGGTGTTCGGCACGATCACCGAGGAGGTCCGGCCCACGGACACCAGCGGTGACCTGCTGACCCGGCTCGCCTTCGCAGGCTCCGGGCTGCTCGAGGCGACCATGGACGGCATCGAGGACGGCACCCTCGTGGCCGTGCCCCAGCCCGCCGACGGCATCTCGCTCGCGCCGAAGATCACTGTCGAGGACGCGCAGATCGACTGGGCCGCCCCCGCGATGCGGGTCGACCGCGTGGTCCGCGGCTGCACGCCCGCCCCCGGTGCCTGGACCGTCTTCCGCGGCGAGCGCCTCAAGCTGATCGCCGCCGCCCTCGTGCCCGAGCGCACGGACCTCGCGCCCGGCGCCCTCGAAGCCGGCAAGAACAACGTGTACGTCGGCACCGGCTCGCACGCCGTCGAGCTCCTGTGGGTCCAGCCGCAGGGCAAGAAGCCGATGAAGGCGGCGGACTGGGCGCGCGGCGTGCGCATCACGGCGGGGGAGCGCGTGGGCGCCTGACCTGTCGTATCGGCTCATGGCCCGGCTCCGCGCAACGGCGCCGGGCCGCGCCGTGGCCCCGCCCTTACGCTGGTAGGGCCTGTCCACCCGCTGCCTCGCAGGTCCGCACCGGCCGCGCCGGCCGACCTGCTCGTCGGGCCGGGGCCCGGGGGTTGTCCCCCTGGGAAAACACAGCATCCAGAATCCGGAGCACCTTTCGTGAACGACCAGCCCCGCCGTCACCCCCCGCGCAAGCACCGCAGGCCCCAGAAGGACCCGGTGCGCATCCTCGCGTTCGAGGCGCTGCGGGCGGTGGACGAGCGGGACGCGTACGCGAATCTCGTCCTGCCGCCGCTCCTTCGCAAGGCGCGCGAGAAGAACGCGGACTTCGACGCACGGGACGCCGCGCTCGCGACCGAGCTGGTGTACGGGACGCTGCGCCGGCAGGGCACGTACGACGCGATCATCGCGTCCTGCGTGGACCGGCCGCTGCGCGAGGTCGACCCGCCGGTGCTCGATGTGCTGAGCCTCGGCGCGCACCAGCTGCTCGGGACCCGTATCCCGACGCATGCCGCGGTGTCGGCGACGGTGGAGCTGGCGCGTGTCGTGCTCGGCGACGGGCGCGCGAAGTTCGTCAACGCCGTCCTCCGCAAGGTCGCCGCCGACGACCTCGACGGCTGGGTCGCCAGGGTCGCCCCGCCCTACGACGAGGATCCCGAGGACCACCTGGCGATCGTCCACTCGCATCCGCGCTGGGTGGTCGGCGCGCTGTGGGACGCGCTCGGCGGCGGCCGTGCGGGTATCGAGGACCTCCTCGAAGCCGACAACGAGCGGCCCGAGGTGACCCTCGTGGCGCGTCCCGGCCGCATCACCGGTACCGAACTGCTCGACGCGCTGCCCGCCGACTCCGCGCTGCCCGGCCGCTGGTCTCCGTACGCCGTACGGCTCACCGAAGGCGGCGAGCCGGGGGCGCTCGATCCCGTACGCGAAGGACGGGCCGGAGTGCAGGACGAGGGCAGCCAGTTGGTGGCCCTCGCGCTGGCCAACGCGCCCGTCGAAGGCTCCGACAAGCGCTGGCTCGACGGGTGCGCGGGGCCCGGCGGCAAGGCCGCGATGCTGGCCGGACTCGCGTCCGAGCGCGGCGCGTTCCTGCTCGCGTCGGAAAAGCAGCCGCACCGCGCCGGGCTCGTCGCCCAGGCGCTGGCCGGCAACCCCGGCCCGTACCAGGTCATCGCCGCGGACGGCACCCGTCCGCCGTGGCGTCCCGGCACCTTCGACCGGGTCCTGATGGACGTCCCCTGTACGGGACTCGGCGCCCTGCGCCGCCGCCCCGAGGCGCGCTGGCGCCGCCGTCCCGAGGACCTCGACGGCTTCGCCCCGCTCCAACGGGGGCTGCTGACCGAGGCGTTGGCGGCGGTCCGTGTCGGCGGCGTCGTCGGTTACGCGACGTGCTCGCCGCACATCGCGGAGACCCGCGCGGTCGTCGACGACGTGATGAAGCGCGTCCCGGGCACCGAACTCCTCGACGCCCGCTCGCTGTTGCCGGACGTCCCGGCCCTGGGCGAGGGCCCGGACATCCAGCTGTGGCCGCACCTGCACGGCACGGACGCGATGTATCTGGCGCTGATCCGGCGTACGGGCTGAGGTCGTGAGGTGGCCGGGGGCGTGAGCGCGCGGCTCACGCCCCCTGCGTTGTCAGTGGCGGCACCTACGTTGCCCGCATGGCGAACTCGTACACGACCTTGTGGACCAACGACCTGTGCCGTGAGCTCCAGCGCGAGGGCTACGCGGGGGAGCGGCTCTCCGTGCTCTTCGGCGGGCCGCATCAGTCGCTGCCCAGCTTTCGCAGCGCGGGCGTGCAGCCCGGCGACCGTATCCATCCGATACGGCTCTTCCGGCGGAAGCTGTACGTGCTCGGTGCTCTCGACGTCGCGCGGCTCATGCCGTACGAGGACACCGGGTCGCTTCTGGACGACGACGACTACGCCAAGGTGATGCGCTGGCGTCCGCTGAAGGCGGGCTGTGTCGGCGAAGTGGTGTTCGGGCCGCCGGGTGCGCCGTTGAGCTTCGGCACGGCGATACCCGGCGACCTCCTGGAGCGGCTGACGTACACCTCCAGGCGCGGCGAGCGCACGCTGCGCAACGTCGTGGACGGCGAGCTGCTGCACCACATCGGCGTGCACGGTGTCTATCGCCTGGCGCCGGCGTCGGCGCACGAACTCGACCGACTGGTGCGAGCTGCGGCCGACTTCACCGTGGCGGCCTGAACTCCCGGTGCGATGAGGTGCGTTGAGGTGCGATGAGCTGCGGTGTCGCGTGGACTCTCAGTCCCGCAGGGCCGGCTCCTCCTGAGCGACGGGGACAGGAGGGTCCTCGCGGGCCAGCCGGTGCGGCCACCACACCTTCGGGCCCACGTCCAGGAACAGGGACGTCACCAGGACCGACCGTACGACGAAGGTGTCCAGGAGGACGCCGAGGGCGACCGCGAAGCCGATCTCGGCGAAGGCCACCATCGGGAGCGTCGCCAGGGCCGCGAACGTGCCGGCCAGGACCAGGCCCGCCGAGGTGATGACCGCGCCGGTCGCGGACAGGCCCGTCAGAACGCCCGCACGGGTGCCCTTGCGCAGCGCTTCCTCGCGGATGCGGGTGGTCAGGAAGATGTTGTAGTCGATGCCGAGCGCCACCAGGAAGACGAAGACGAAGAGCGGGAAGTCCGTGGTCTCGCCCGCGTAGTCGAAGAGGTACCGGAAGGCGAGCGCGCTGATGCCCAGCGCCGCCGCGAAGGACAGGACGACCGTCGCGATCAGGATCAGCGGGGCGATCAGGGCCCGCAGCAGGACGATCAGGACCAGGAAGACGACGAGCAGGACCAGCGGGATGATCAGGATGTTGTCGTGCGTGGTCGCCTCGTCCATGTCCAACAGCGCCGCCGTGTTGCCGCCGACCTTCGCGTCCGCGTCCGGTACGGCGTGCACCGCGTCGCGGACGCGTTCCACCGTGTTCTTTGCCTCGGGGCTGTCGGACGGCGAGTCCATGGTGGCTTCGAGCAGGATGCGGCCCTCGTGTTCGGCCTTGGCGCCCGGCGCGGGCCGGACGGACTGAGCGACGACCCCGTCGGTGCCGGCGATCGCGCGGCCCACCGCCTCGCCCTGCCCGGCGGACGCCACGATGTACAGCGGGTCGCCTGATCCGGCCGCGAAGTGTTCCTCCAGGACGCGCTGGCCGACGATCGAACTCGGGGTGTCCGTGAACGCGTCCGCGTTGCTGAGGCCCTCGGCGCGCAGCTGCATCAGTCCGAGCGAGAACGCCGCGAGCACGACGGCCGTCGCGGCCCAGATCGCCCGGGGGCGTACGGCGATACGGCGGCCGATACGGGCCCACAGGCCGGTCTCGGTCGGTTCGGCGGTGTCGTAGTGCGGGATCACCGGCCAGAAGATCCACCGGCCGAAGATCACGAGCAGTGCGGGGAACAGCGTCAGCATGGCCAGCAGCGCGACGGCCACGCCGATCGCGGCGACCGGGCCGAGGCCGCTGGTCGAGTTCATGTCGGCGAAGAGCAGCACCAGCATGCCGAGCATCACGGTCGCGCCGGAGGCGAGCACGGCGGGCCCGGCGCGGTGCAGGGCAAGGGCCATGGCTTCATGGCGGTCGTCGTGCCGGTGGAGCTCCTCGCGGTAGCGGGCGACGAGCAGCAGTGCGTAGTCCGTGCCCGCGCCGAAGACGAGGACCGTGAGGATGCCCGCGCTCTGGCCGTTGACCGTGAGACCCGCGTTCTCGGCGAGGAGATAGACGATGGCCTGCGCCGTGAACAGCGCGCCCACGACGGACACGAGCGGGACGAGCAGCAGGGACGGGCTGCGGTACGTGATCAGGAGCATCACGATCACCACGCCCATCGCGGCGAACAGGAGCGTGGAATCGATGCCTTCGAAGGCCTCGGAGAAGTCGGCGGTGGTGCCGCCCGGGCCCGTCACATAGACCTCGAGACCGCCCGAGCCCTCGCCCGCGACCTCGCGGAGCTCGTCGACCGCCGGTGCGATCCGCTCCCAGCCCTTCTCGTCCATCGTGATGGGGACGAAGACCTGCGCGGCCGCCTTGTCGTCGGAGTCGACCGGGTCCTGGGTCTCCGCGCCGCGGATCCCGTGCGCGGTCAGCCCCTTGAACGCCGCCACATCGTCGGCGATCTTCGTCCGGTCGGCTTCGGTGAGCCCTCCCTCGCGTACGTAGAGGATCACCGTCGGCAGCTGCTCGGGCCGGAAGTCCTCGGAGAGCTGGAGGACTTGGGTGGATTCGGCGTCGCCCGGCAGCCAGGACGCGTTGTCGTTGTCCTGGGCGTCGGTGAGCTTCTGGGCCAGCGGGGACATCAGGACGATGGCCACCAGCCAGAGCACGACGACGACCCACTTCGAGCGTCGGCCGCACACGAGCCAGGCGACACCCCGTCGTTCGCCTGTGCCCTTCGGTACTTCCCGGATTCCCTTCGGAGCTTCCCCGGTGGTGCCCGCTGTCTCCGCGTCCGGCACGACGCACCCCCCAAATAGGTGCCCACCCCACATAACGACCACGGTCGCCGGGCGCCAGAATGGCACGTCCGTCCGTGATCCCGGGAGGAATTCGGGGCTACGGGTCCAAGGCCCCGTACCGCGGACAGCAACGCTCCTTGGGCATGGCAGTCTTGGGGCATGGCCGTTCAGATCAGTCCCAGCATCCTGTCCGCCGACTTCGCGCGCCTTGCCGACGAGGCGAAGGCCGTCGAAGGGGCCGACTGGCTCCATGTCGACGTCATGGACAACCACTTCGTCCCGAACCTCACGCTCGGCGTCCCGATCGTAGAGTCCCTGAGCCGTGCGACGGACACTCCGCTGGACTGCCACCTGATGATCGAGGACCCCGATCGCTGGGCGCCCCAGTACGTAGAAGCGGGGGCCTCCTCCGTCACGTTCCACGTCGAGGCAGCCGCGGCCCCTGTACGGCTGGCACGCGAGATCCGTGCCAAGGGCGCCCGCGCCTCGATGGCGCTGAAGCCGGCCACGCCCATCGAGCCGTACGAGGATCTGCTGCCCGAGCTGGACATGCTGCTGATCATGACCGTGGAGCCGGGCTTCGGCGGTCAGGCCTTCCTCGACATCATGCTGCCGAAGATCCGCCGCACCCGTGAGCTGATCGCGAAGCACGGTCTGGAGCTGTGGCTGCAGATCGACGGCGGGGTCGCCGAGTCCACGATCGAGCGGTGCGCCGAGGCCGGCGCGGACGTGTTCGTGGCAGGGTCGGCCGTGTACGGCAAGGAGGACCCGGCCGCCGCGGTGGCCGCTCTGCGCGCCAAGGCCGAGGGCGCCACCGCTTCGGCGGCCTGGGCCTGCGGTCACTGAATCGACGGGTATCGCCCGGACCATCAGGAGATGAACGGGCGGGTTCGGTGGCGAACGGGGCCCTTCAGGACTGATCAAGCACCGCCGGATCTGCAAGGATGAACGGCGAGTCGCCCAGTTGAACGTGTGAACAGCAGTGAGGAGATCGCCGTGACGGGCATGTCAGCGGGGAGGCCAGCCCTGCGGATGGGACCCGCTGAGCTGGTGCAGGCGGCGGCCATGGCCCGCCGCTTCTACCTGGAGGGCAAATCCAAGATCCAGATCGCGGAGGAGTTCGGCGTCAGCCGCTTCAAGGTCGCGAGGGTCCTGGAGACCGCTCTGGAGAGGGATCTCGTACGGATCGAGATCCGGGTTCCGGCGGAGCTGGACGCGGAGCGCTCCGACAAGCTGCGGGCCCGCTACGGCCTGCGGCACGCGGTCGTCGTCGAGTCGCCCGCCGAGTCGGAGGAGCAGTCGCCCGACCCGGAGAACCTCGGGGAGGTCGCCGCCGACCTGCTCGGTGAGCTGGTGAACGAGGGGGATGTGCTCGGTCTCGCCTGGGGCCGGTCCACCATCAACATGGCCGCCGCGCTCGACCGGCTGCCGCCGTGCACGGTGGTGCAGCTGACGGGTGTGTACGACGCCGGGACCGCCGAGCGGGGCTCCGTCGAGGCGGTCAGACGGGCCGCGCAGGTCTCCGGTGGTGACGCCCACCCGATCTACGCGCCGATGCTGCTGCCGGACGCGGCCACCGCCGCCGCGCTGCGCAACCAGACGGGGATCGCGCGGGCCTTCGAGTACTTCGACAAGGTCACCGTCGCGTGTGTGTCCATCGGCTCCTGGGAGCCGGGCATCTCCACGGTGCACGACATGCTCAGCGACGAGGAGCGCGCGCACTACGCGTCGCTCGGTGTCGCCGCCGAGATGTCCGCGCATCTCTTCGACGTCGACGGCCGCCGCGTGGGGCGTGACCTGGGAGAGCGCTGCATCACGGTCGAGGCCGACCGGCTGCGCCGTATCCCCGAGGTCGTGGCGATCGCGGGCGGTCAGCGCAAGGCCGCGGCCATCGACGCGGTGCTCCGCTCCGGCCTGGTGACCAGCCTGGTCACGGACACCGCCGCGGCCGACTACCTGCTGTCCGCGGGCTCCGCGCCCAAGCCCGCGCTCGACCGCGCGGACCCGGACGGCGAGTAGGCTCTGGGGCGCCGCGAGCGGGTCTTGAGGGCGGCACGAGCAGGTCTTGGGGCGCCGCGAGTGGATCGTGCGCTGCGTTGCGTTGCCAGGAGCGGATCCTGCGGCGCTACGCGTAGATTCTGCGGGCGTTCCCGGCGCCGACCAGGTCCCTGACCCGGTCGGGGGGGGGGCCCCGGCCGGCGCCCCGGGCCCCCCCCGCCCCCCCCCCCCCCCCCCGGCCGCAGGCCGGCGGGCCACCCGCCACGCGGAACAGGTGCGCGCCGACGAGATACAGCTCGGGCAGCCCGTAGGCGTCCGTCGAGAACAGCAGCTTCCCGAACGGTGTGAGCTCCAGCATCTCCGCGAGGACCGCCGTCGCACGTGCTCCGGTGTGGCTGAGGGTGAGCCCCAGGTCCGCGTACACGTGCGGATAGACCTGTGCCAGATAGCCCGCCTGCCGGTGGTACGGGTAGCAGTGCAGCAGCACGAGGGTGCACCTGGTCGGGCGTACCGCCTCGATGAACTCCGTGAGCAGCAGGGGATCCGCACGGTGCAGGCGCAGGTCGGGGTCGCCGAAGCCGGTGTGCAGCTGGAGCGGGCGGCCGGTGCGGGCCGCCGACCAGAGCAGATGCCGCAGGAGGACGGGGTCGGTGACCCGGGCCCCGCCCGTGGGCAGCCAGCGGGCGAGCGCGTCCTCGACGGCGCGGCGCCCGGGCGGCTCCGGCGGCAGGTCGAGGCCGTGCCGGTAGGCGACGACGGACTTGAATCCGGCCGCCGTGCGCGCCGCTTGCGTGATCCGTCCGTCCAGTACGGCCAGGAACTCCGCGGGGTCCTTCGCGGCCGCGGCGGTACGTTCCGCGAGGTGTTCGAGGCGCACGATCTCGCGTGCCGTCGCACCGCTCAGCCCGGCCAGCTCCTGCGGAGTGGTGAGGTCGCCGGGCAGGCCCGTGTCGACGTAGAACTCCGCGATGCCCGCGGCACCCAGGAACCGGCGCGCGACTTCCTCGGCGCCGAGCTTCGTCCGTTCCTGGAGATAGACGTCCGGGTCGCAGTGCGGGTCGAGTCCGAGCAGCGGTGGGCAGAACCGGCGGACGGCGAAGCCGAGTTGGGTGTCGAAGAAGCTGGTGCCGGGCGGGGCCGGGTCCGGGGATTCGGTCAGATACGCCTCGAAGCCGGCACGGGTGAGGTCCTCGCGGACGATTCCGTGGCAGTGGTGGTCGACGAGCTGCGGCATCAGTAGCGGTTCCTCGTCGCCTCGGCGAGCTCCTGCGCCGGTACCCCGTCGAAGAGTTTCGCCTCCGCCGTCCGTACGGCGATCACCGCATCGGACAGCGCGTCCCCCAGGGCCTCGCGCAGCACGGTGGAGGACGAGAAGGCGGCGACGGCCTCGGTGAGGGAGGTCGGCAGCCGGTCCTTGTCCTGGCGTACCGGGTCGCCGGACACCGGTGCGGGCAGGGCGAGTTGGGCGTCAAGACCGGCGAGGCCCGCGGCGATCACCGCGCCCACGACGAGATAGGGGTTGGCCGCCGGGTCGAAGCATTTGATCTCGGCGTTGGCGGCCCCGGGGAAGCCGGGCCGGCCCGGGGCGCTCGGATCGGCGGGCTCGCCTGTCGCGCTCGGATCACCTCGCTCACCCGGCTGTCCGGCGATGAACCGCAGCGCGGCCTCGCGGTTCTCCAGGCCCCAGCAGCGGTATGCGCCTGCCCACCGGGAGGGCCGCAGACGCAGATAGCTCGCGGGGGAGGGCGCGCCGAGGGCCAGCAGGCCGGGCAGCGCGTACAGGACGCCCGAGAGGAAGGCCTCGCACTGGGATGTCATCCCGAACGGGCCGCCGCCGTCGCCGCACAGATTCCGTCCGTCCCGCCACAGGCTCAGATGCAGATGGCGGCCGTTGCCGACGGAGTCCGCGTCGATGGCCGGCCCGAAGGACGCGGTGAGTCCGTGCCGCAGGGACACGGCGCGGATCGTCTCGCGTACGAGCACGGCCTCGTCCGCCGCGCCCACCGGATCCGTCGGCGCGAGCGAGACTTCGAACTGGCCCTGTGAGTACTCGGGATGCAGCTGCAGGACGTCGAGTCCCTGGGCGCGCAGGGCGGTGTGGAGGTCGTCGAGGTATGCGGCCAGTTCCACGACGCGCGCCATTCCGTAGGCCGGTCCGGTGCAGGCGGGGGCGCCGTCGCGCGAGACCACCCACTCCGTCTCGTATCCCATGCGCAGCTCGATGCCCTGCTCGGCGGCCCGGCGCACCATCCGCCGCGCGAACAGGCGTTGGCACGCCTCGTACGGGCGGCCGTCCTGGTGGTAGCGGTCGACCGGCGCCCAGGCCCAACCCGGCTGCCCCGCAAGGACGGTGAGCCGGTCCGGGTCGGGACGCAGCCGCAGGTCACCGTCGGGGCCGCCGATGTGCCGGCTTGTGGTCGCCGAGTCGTCCACGAGGTAGACGTCGAAGACCGGCGACATGCCGACCCCGTGCTCGGCGGCCTGGTGGAAGCGGGACAGCGGCACGGTCTTCACCCTGGTGATGCCCGCGACGTCCACCCAGGTCAGGGCCACGGCGTGGACGCCGGCCTGTTCGAGGTCCGCGTAGCGGACGGCGACTGGCTCGCCGACGCGCTCCGAGTGGGCGCCTTGCCGGCCGTACCCGTGGTCGGTCGGCCCGCCGTACTTCTCGGATCCGCCGTACTTCTCGGATCCGCCGTACTTCTCGGATCCGCCGTGCGCTGCGAACTCGTCCGGCCCGACGAGCTCGTCGTTGAGCGCGTTCGCGTGCCGCCAGGCCTCGTCCGGTGTCCATCCGCCCATGTCGCCGCCTCCCCCGTCAGCGCCGCAGCGCAAGCACCGCATCCACGGTGTCCGCCTCCGCGGCCGTCTTGTCCTCCCGGTACCGCACCACCCGGGCGAAGCGCAGTGTCACGCCTTCCGGGTAGCGGGTCGAACGCTGTACGCCGTCGAAGGCCACCTCGACCACCAGCTCGGGCCGCACCTTCACCGCCCAGCCGTCGTCCTCGACCGCCAGCTCCTGCAGCCGCTCGGTCTGCCAGGCGAGGACCGCGTCGGTGAGCCCCTTGAAGGTCTTGCCGAGCATCGCGAACGAACCGTCCGCACGTCGCGCCCCCAGATGCAGATTCGACAGCTTCCCCGTGCGCCGTCCGTGGCCCCACTCCGCTGCCAGCACCACGAGGTCGAGCGTGTGCACCGGCTTCACCTTCACCCAGGACGCCCCGCGCCGCCCGGCGCTGTACGGGGCGTCGAGGCCCTTGACGACCACGCCCTCGTGCCCGCGCGCCAGAGTCTCGTCCGCGAACGCCCGTGCCTCTTCCCGCAGTTGTACGTCGTCAGGGTCGGTCACCTCGTACCGGCGGACGCGCCGCGGCTCGGGCGAGATACGGACCAGCTCGGCGTGGCGATCGCGGGCGGGCAGATCGAGCAGATCGCGGCCGTCGACGCTCAGAAGGTCGAAGAACACGGGGAAGAGGGGCAACTCGGCCTGGGCGCCCGGGACGTCGAGCTTGGAGCCCACGCGGCCCGCGATGTCCTGGAAGGGCAGCGGGCGTCCCTCGGGGCCGAGTGCGATGACCTCGCCGTCCAGGACGGCCCGCGTGGCCGTCAACTCCTGAGCCGCCGCGACGACTTCGGGCAGCCGGTCGGTGATCTCGTCGAGCGTGCGGGTGAACACCCGTACGCTGTCGCCGTCGCGATGGACCTGGACCCGGATGCCGTCCAGCTTCTCCTCGACCGCGCAGGCGCCCACCATGTCGATCGCCTCGTCCACGTCCTTGGCGGTCTTGGCCAGCATCGGCAGGACCGGCCGGCCCACGTCGAGCCGGAAGGCGTCGAGTGCGGCCACACCGTCCGCGATCAGGGCCTGGGCGACCGTGTCGAGACGGCCCGCGAGCATCACGGCGCGGCGTACGGCAGCGGGCTTCGCGCCGTACGCGGCGGCGAGACCGTCCACGGCCAGGGCGTCGAGGGCGCCCTGGCGCAGCTCGCCGCCGATCAGGCCGAACAGGAACCGCTGCTCGTCCTCGGTGGCGGCGGTGAGCAGCTCGTGCAGCAGCCGTTTGCGCTCGGCCTGGGCGCCCTTGCCCGCGACGGCGGCGATGCGGTCGAAGGTGGCGTGCACTCCCTGCACGGTGAGGGTCGGGGTGGCGGCCGGTTCCCGCTTCTCGCGGAACGCCGTCCAGCCCACGTTGATCTTCCGCTGAGGCAGTCGCCCCGCGAGATACGAGACGACCAGCGGCGCCTCCTCGGGGGCCATCCGCCCGAACAGCTCGGCCAGCAGCGCGGTCTTCTCCTTGCGTGCGGCAGTGGCGGCGATCTCCCGTGAGGTCCTGGCCACGTCGGCGAGCAGCATGTCTTCATCGTGGACCACGGGCGCGGGGGACGCAGGGGTTTCGCCCCCGGACAGGGGTGGGCTGCCGGCCCACGGTCCCTCGGCCGCCGAACGGCGCACCGCAGCCAGGCGTGGCAGCATCGGCCGCATGTACCCCAGGCGCCGCCCCGCAGCCCTCCGTCTGCTCGTCGGTGCGTTGTGCGCGCTGCTCCTCGTGGGCTGCTCATCGGACACGGGCTCCGGGCCGGACACGGCCTCCCGGCAGTCCGCGACGCGTTCACAGCAGAACGAGGTCCCCGCCTGGGCCAAGGGCTTCCGTGCCGTCGCCGAGGCGTCCCTGCCCGCCGAGGCACGGCAGACGCTGCGCCTGATCGATGCCGGCGGCCCCTTCCCGTACGACAAGGACGGCGCGTACTTCGGCAACTACGAGCGGATCCTGCCGCGCCACAACCGCGGCTACTACCGCGAGTACACGGTCCGCACACCCCGCGCACGCGATCGCGGCGCGCGCCGTATCGTGACCGGCCGGGGCGGGGAGTTCTTCTACACGGACGATCACTACGACACGTTCAAGGCGGTCCTGCGATGACACGCGGCTCCAGCGCAACTGGTGGCGGGTTCGACGAGCCGGCCGGCGGTTCCGCCGGCCCGGGCGAGATGTCCGGTGTCCAGAGCGAGATGTCCGGCGGCCACAGCGGGGACCCCAGTGGCCGGAGCGGGGATCCGGGCGGTCCCGCGGGCTGTCCTCCAGGCCAGTGGGCCGGCCGGCCCGAGCCCCTGGCGGCGCTCGTCGAGTCGGCGCGCGGCTCAGCCGTCCCGCTCCACGTTCTCGACCTGTCCGGTGTCACGGACAGGTCCGCGTTCCTGGCCGTCTGCGCCCGGGCCCTGGCCTTTCCCTCCTGGTTCGGCCACAACTGGGACGCCCTGGCCGACTCCCTGAGCGATCTGGCCCCGGGCACGGTCGTGGTGGTCTCGGGCTGGCGCGCGTATGCCGAGGCGCGGCCCGGGGAGTGGGAGACGGCGCGGGAGATCCTCGCCGAGGCCGTACCCCTCACGGCCCTCCTCACGTTGGAGTGAAGCCGGTGCGGGTCCGCGAAGCCCTACGCTTCCCGGGACGACCGCACTCCGAGGAGCGATCACGTGCCCGACCATGTCCCGTCCTACCCGTACTCCGAAGCGACCAGCCCCGACCAGGCGCCAAGGACCCATGAACTGCTCAAGCCCGCGCTGTGGCTGCTCGGGACCTGGCGGGGGAGGGGGCGCGGCACCTACCCGACGCTCGCCGAGGACTTCACGTATGCGCAGGAAGTGACCTTCTCGCACGACGGCCGGCCCTTCCTGCGGTACGAGGCGAGGGCCTGGCTGATCGACGGGCAGGACGGGCCGCTGCGTCCCGCCGCCCGGGAGAGCGGCTGGTGGCGGGTGCAGCCGGACGGGCGGGTCGAGGCGCTGATCACGCAGCCCACCGGGATCACGGAGATCATGGTCGGCAGTGTCGGCGAAGGGCTCGCCGAACTCGCCTCGCACACCGTGGCGCTGACTCCCACGGCCAAGGAGGTGACCGCGACGCGTCGCCGCTACACCCTCACCGAGGGCGCGACCCTGGACTTCGTCCATGACCTCGCGGCCGTCGGGCAGCCGCTCCAGCATCACCTCGGAGCGCAGCTGAACCGGGCGGGCTGATCTCCGGTGATCGTGCGTCCGATGCCCACCGAGGTTCACGGTACTGACAACTGACGCCCCGTCAGTTACGGTCTGGCGCATGTTCTTCTCGCTGGGGCTCCCGACGCACAGGGTGGACGCAGGCGCCGATCTGATCGGCGCCGATGCCGTCATGGAGATGGCGCGCGCCGCCGAGGTCGCGGGTTTCGACGCGGTCTTCGTGACCGACCACCCTTTCCCCGGCGACGCCTGGCTCGCGCGCGGAGGGCACCACACCCTCGACCCGATGGTGACGCTGTCCTTCGCGGCCGCCGCGACCCGTGAACTGCGCCTGCACACCAACCTGTTCGTGCCCGCGTACCGCAATCCCTTCGTCTCGGCGAAGATGATCTCGACCCTGGACGCACTCTCCGGCGGCCGGGTCATCCTCGGGGTGGGGGCGGGCTACCTGGAGCCGGAGTTCGAGGCTCTGGGCGCGGACTTCGCCGAGCGCAACGACCGGCTCGACGAAGCGCTGCGCGCCATGCGGGCCGCGTGGACCGGGGAGCCGGTGCTCCTCGAAGGCTCCGGATACGCGGCCGCAGGCAACACCATGCTGCCCAGGCCCGCACAGGAGCGGATACCCGTGTGGATCGGCGGCAACAGCAGACGGGCGATCCGCCGCGTCGTGGACCTCGGCGACGGCTGGCTCCCCATGCCGGCCCCGGTCAAGGCCTCCAAGGCCCTGCGCACGCCCGGCATCGAGAACCTCGCCGACCTGCGGGACCGGCTCGACTACCTGCGGGAGTACGCGGAGTCGGTGGGCCGTACCGATCCGGTCGATGTCACGTTCATGCCGCGGGGGCTGAGCATGTTCTCCGGCGGGGCGCTCGATGCCGACGCGATCGTCGAGGATCTGGCCGAACAGGCCGAGGCCGGCGTCACCGGGGTCACGGTCGTGCTGCCCGCGGGGACGCGGGCGGAATTCCTGGAGCAGACAGCGTTGTTCGGTGAGCGCGTCGTCGCGAACGTGAAGTGAGGCCGGATTCCGTACGCGAAGGGAGCCCGGCGGGACTCGCAGCCGCCACCCGGCAGGGCTCACAGCGGGCCGAACAGCCAGTTTCCCGGGGCGTCACCGTCGTTGCTGGTGAAGTAGTCCTCGACGGCGGCTTGGACCTCCTCCGGCTCCAGCGTGCCGTTTCCGTCGGCGTCGAGCCGGTCGAAGGCGGCGTCGCTCGCCTCGTGCGGTGCGTCGAAGGCCACGCGGAGCATCAGCCGGTACTCGTCGCGGTCGATCAGCCCGTTGCCGTCGAGGTCGCACAGATCGAGCCAGGCGGTGACCATCGCCGAGAAGTCAGCGAGGAGTTCGGACCGGCGCGTGGCCACCGCGTGCCGGACCGCCCGGTCGTAGGTGGCCGCGTCGATACGGCCGTCCCCGTCCTCGTCGGCCCGGGCGAGATGGTGGTCCCAGATGGCGGCGAGGAGAGCGCGCAGCCGGTCGGTGCGCACGGTCTCGCCGGCCCGGCCGAATCCCTCGCGCAGCCGGTCGGCCAGCCGCGGCAGATCCTCCTCGGACATCAGTCCGTCGCCGTCTGCGTCCAGCATCGTGAACATGCGGTGCAGTTTGGCCGAGAGTACCGGGGCGGACGTTTCCATCGCGGTCATGTGAATCCTTCCGTCGAGGAGAGCTGTCGATTCAGCGTGCATTCCAGGTGTCTTTGGTTCCATCACTCGTGCGAGTGACCGGTGTGCTGATGTGCAACAGGTTCAACAGCGCCGCATTCCAGGTCGGTTGAACGGAGAAACGATTCTGGGCTTCTCTTGATGTATGCCCTACGCCACTCATGCGCGCCGCATCGCACCGGGCACGGTGCGGCGTGCCGAAACCGTCCAGCCCGGTATGAGCGGACCCAACGCACTGTTCGTCGGCAGAGTCGGCGACTGGACGTGGGAGACCGTGAGCGAGGTCTGCGACGTCGACGCCTTCCGCGCCCGGGACGCCGGCGGACGGCCCTCCTATCTGGCCTTCACGTATTACCGGGTGATGGCCACACCGGGGACGCACCCCGGATTACTGCAATTCGGCGACCGGCTCGACGTGGTGTCGCAGGTGTTCGGGGCCGGCGGGCAATCCGTACTCACCGTGCACCGTATTCACCCGGCTTCCCCGGGTGGCAGGCCGCTGGACGACGGGCCGCTCACTCCCGAGGAGATTTACGAGCGGCGCAGACCGGACTGTATTTACGTCGAGAACTTCAACAGCTGGATTTCCCGCGGGGATTCCGGCGCGAACACCGAACTCGTACGGTCCTGCCCGCCGGGTTTCGCTTTCCGGCATCTGCCCAAACTGTCCGCCCGGCACTCGCCGCGCACCGCTTTGCGTGCCGCGCGCCGCCTGCGCCGTGTCGGCGACCCCGAGGCTGAGGGCCGCATCCCGATCAGCCCGCCCCTGACCCATCTGCAGCCGGTCGACCTGACCCGCGACGTCAACGGCGCCGGACTGCTCTACTTCGCGTCCTACTTCTCGGTGGCCGATGCCGCGCTGCTCGGCCTGTGGCGCCATCTGGGGCGCAGTGACCGGCAGTTCCTCCACCGCGCGGTCACCGACGCACGGATGTGCTTCGTCGCCAACACCGACCCCGAGACCGTGCTCCGTACCCGTCTGCAGGCATGGAGCCCGGCCGGCGACCGCCGTGACGAACTCGTCGACATCGTCATCGAGGACGCCCGTGACGCCCGGCTGCTCGCCGTCTGCTCCCTGCGCCTGGCCACCCCGCCGCGCGCCACGTGACCCGGGCCGTCCGCCCCCGCTGCCCGACCCGCCACCCGTGACCCGAACGGCCATGTCCGCATGGCCACTTCACGAGAGCTGAGGACTCATGTCACCGATCGCACCCGGCACCAAGACCGCAGTGATGTTCCCCGGGCAGGGCGCCTACCTGCCCGGCTCCCTGTCCGATGTGCAGCGGGACGACCGCGCCGCGCAGGTGGTGGGGGAGGTGCTCGAAGAAGTCGACAAGGCGGCCGCGGCCGCGGGCACCGCCGCGGTGTCGCCGCTGCTCACCGAGCGCTCCGCGCCCGCCGTCGACACCCTCGTCCAGGGCGACCCCGAGCGCCTCCATCTCGCCATCTACGCGGCCTCCTTGGCCTCGTACAAAGTGCTGACCGGGCCGCTCGGCCTGTCGCCCGACGTGGTGTTCGGGCACAGCGTCGGCGAGTTGACCGCCCTGGTCGCCGGAGGTGCCCTGTCGATCGCCGACGGGGCGCGGCTGCTCGCGGCCCGCGACGCGGCGTTCCGGGACGCCCCGCCCGTGCCGGGCGGGATCTACCCCGTGCCGCGCGGCGCCGGGCGGCCCGCCCGCCTGGTCGAGGGCTGCGGCCTGGCCCGTACGCGGATCGCCGCCGACAACGCGCCCCGCCAGGCGGTCGTCTCGGGACCCGACGACGAGCTCGATGCCCTCGCGCGCGTGCTCGACGCCCTGGGCCTTCGGCACTTCCGGCTGCGCTCGGCCCACCCGTTCCACAGCCCGCTGCTGGCCCCTGTCGTGGCCCGGTTCCGGCCCGCCGTGTCCGAGGTGGAGGTGTCGGTGCCGCACCTTCCCGTGTACTCGCCCACGTGCGGCGGCTATTACCGCGACGTCGACGAGATCCGGGACGCGGTGGTGCACCATCTCGTCCAGCCCGTCGCGTTCCGTCAGGCTGTGACCACGCTGTACGGCGACGGCATCGACCGTTTCGTCGAGACGGGCCCCAAGTCGATCCTCGCGGACCTCGTCGCGCAGTGCCTGCCCGACGCGTCGGCCGTTGCGCCGTTGAGGTCACGCGTCGGATTCACCGGCCTGCGCGCCGCGTTGGCGGGGGACTCCTCAGGGCCGGTCCTGTCGGCCGTGGCCGACGCGGTCGGCGACGTGGCCGTGGAGGACGAGCCGGACGCGTCCGCGACCACGGTCAAGGCAGAGGTCACGAAGCCGAAGCCGAAGCCGAAGGCGGGCGGCTTGCCGGACCGCGGCACCCTCATCGAGGAACTACGCGCCCTGTACGCCGAGGAGTTGGAGTATCCCCTGGACGTCATGGCACCCGACGCCGACCTGGAGGCCGACCTCGCCGTCGACTCCGTCAAGCAGATCGAGCTGTTCTCGCGCGCCCTCGACCGCTACGGACTCCCGCAGCCCGAGGCCGCGCTCCGGGTGACCACGTACACGACGCTGGAACGGGTGGCCGGGCTGCTCGGCGACATCGCGGGCGGGCTGCGGTGACCGGGGTTCCCGGGCCGTTCGCCGGCCGTACCGTCCTGGTCACGGGAGGAGCACGCGGGGTCGGCCGGTACATCACCGAGGAGTTCGCCCGGCGCGGCGCGCATGTCATCGTCAACTGCTTTCACAGCGAACGCGCCGCACAGGGCCTGGTCGCCGACCTCGGCGCACGCGGCTTGTCCGCCGAAGTGATCAAGGCGTCCGCCGCCAAGGCCGACCATGTGGCGCGCATGATGGCTCAGGTGGAGCGCGAGCACGGCGGGCTCGACGTCCTGGTGAACAACGCGGCCCGCGGAGCGTTCGTCCCGCTCGCCGAGCTGGAGGAGGAGGACTGGCAGCGCGCGATCGACCTCAACCTCCATGCCGTACGGCACTGTTCGCTCGCCGCTCTGCCCCTGCTCGCCCGCCGCCCCGGAAGCAGCGTGGTCAACGTCTCCAGCCATGGCTCGCGGCATGTCGTACCGCACTACGGTCTGGTCGGTGCGACCAAGGCGGCCATGGAGAGCCTGAGCCGGTATCTCGCCGTGGAGTTCGCACCCCGTGGAGTGCGCGTGAATGTCGCCGGGTGCCAGGTGATGGACAACCGCGTGGGCGACATGTTCCCCGACTCCGACGCGATGAAGCGGGCCACGCTCGATGCGACCCCCTGGGGCCGGCTGCCCACCGAGACCGACCTCGCCCGCGCCGTAGTGCTTCTGGCCAGCCCCGAGGCGGGCTTCGTCACCGGCCAGACCCTGCTCGCCGACGGTGGTCTGGCCTGCGGGGCGGCGCTCCACGCGCCCCCGCCGGTACGAGAGGGGGAGGCCCTCGACGAGGTGTCACCCGTACCGAGCGAGAAGCCGGCAGACCCGCCACGCGAACTCGCCGTCTCCGTAAGGGAGTCCGTGCCGGCCATCGCCGTGGTCGGCACCGGCCTCCTCCTGCCCGAGGCCGACTCGCCCGACGCCTTCTGGGACGTGCTGCGGCGGGGCGAGCCCGTCTTCGCGGGCCAGGAGCGGCGCTATCCCATGGAGCACTTCCACTCGGCCGATCCCGCCGCGGACGACTCCACCTACACCTCGCTCGCCGGGATGATCGACCGGCCGAGGCTGCATCCGAGGGCCGCCGAGATCGACGGGGCCACCGAGGTCGAACAGTGGCTGCGGCATACGGTGCTGCAGGCGCTCGACGGACGGGCCGTCGCCCGGGATCGGCGCGTGGGCCTGTACTTCGCGGGCTGGCCCGACGGCACCCGCGAGCTGGAGGAGGGCGCGCTGCGCCGACTCCTGGAGAAGCAAGCCGAGTCGGCGGGGGTCGACCCGCAGGAGCTGCGCACCGCGTTCGCCCGGATGCTGCCCAACGCCGCCTCGCCGGAAGGCTTTCTGCCCGAGCGGCTGCTGCGCCGGGCCCTCACCGGACTCGTACCGGAAGAGGCCGACTACATGACAGTCGACGCGGCCTGCTCCTCGGGTCTGTACGCGATCGACCTGGCCGCCCGCGCCCTGCGCGCGGGGGAGAGCGACCTCGCCCTGGCCGGCGGCCTGTCCCTGTGCACGGTCCGGTATCTGATCCTGTTCTCCAAGGTGACCGGCCTGAGCCGCAGCGGTGAGGTACGTGCCTTCGACGAGAAGGCCGACGGGACCCTGTTCTCCGACGCCGTCGCCACCGTCGCGCTCAAACGTCTGGACGATGCCGAACGGGACGGCGACCCGGTGCTCGCCGTGCTCGACGGATTCGGTGCCTCGTCCGACGGCAAGGGCAAGGGGATCTACGCGCCCAACCCGCGCGGCCAGCGACTCGCCCTGTCCCGCGCCTACCCGGACGGCGCCGACGAGGTGTCCTGGGTGGTGGGCCACGCCACCGGCACACCGGCCGGCGACCGGGCCGAACTCGACGCCCTGTCCGCCGAGTTCGGGCGGGATGACGGCAATGAAGTGCTCTGTACCGGCAACAAGTCGGTGTTCGGGCACGGCGGCTGGACCAGCGGGCTCGTCTCGGTGGTGCACGCCGTGCAAGGCCTGCGCCACGGCGTCGTGCCGGCCCAGGCCCGCTACGACACCCCGGGCGCCGACGGCCTTCCGGCCGGGGTCGAGGTGCCGTGCCAGGACCAGCCGTTGCCGCCCGCGCGCCGGGTCGGCGTCTCCGCGTTCGGCTTCGGCGGAATCAACGCCCACCAAGTGCTCGCCGCCCCGTCCGGCCGCCCGCCCCGCACGTACACCCGCCCGGAGCGGGCGACCGAGCCCTTGGTGCTCGTCGGCTGGAGCGCGCTGCTGCCGGGCACGGCCGACTCGAACGCGGCCCTGGACGCCATGTCCGGCGCCGGACATCCCCCAACCTTCGGCGACGTCTACCCCACGCCGGACTTCTCCGCCGTACGCATGCCGCCGCGCAGCGCACGTGCCGTGGACCGTACACAGCTCATGGCGCTCCAGCTGGTGGACCGCCTCGCGGCCGAACACGGCCGGCTGTGGGAGCCGGTCGCCGCGTCGACCTGTGTCATCGCCGCGCACGCCGGACCCACCCGGCTCTCCCAGGAATTGTCCGTACGCTGCTTCGCCAGCGCGTTGGACAGCGCGTTCACGGACGCCACACCACGCGCCTCGCGCTGGTGGCGCGAGCACCGGAGCCGGCTCATGTCCCGGGTCGCGAAGGTCAGTGAGGACTCGCTGCCCGGGCTGCTGCCCAATGTGATCGCGGGGCGCGTCGCCAACCAGCACGATCTGCACGGACCGGCCTTCGCCACCGACCGGGGCCGGGCCTCCGGATGCAGCGCGCTCGGCGTCGCGCGACGCTATCTGAGGGACGGCGACTGCGCGTTGGCGCTCGTGCTCGGCGCCCACGGCAATACGCTGCCCGGCTCCGGTGTGCTGTTCGACCGGCCCGACGACCGCATGGCCGAAGGAGGCTTCCTCCTCGCCGTCACCACGGCCGACCGGGCCGAGGAACACGGCTGGCCGGTGCTCGCGCAGGTTCCGGAGTCACCGCGGTGGACCGCCGCGAACGAGGACTTCTGCTACGGGGGCGCCGACGATCTGGCCGTGCTGCTGCGCGGTCTGCTGCGGGCCGAATCCGCGGCGGATGCGGCGGCTGTGGCGGATGCGGCCGATGTGGCTGAGGCTGTGGCGGACGGTGTCGTATCGGAGGAGGTAGTGCCGGACAAGCAGGAGACGCAGCCGGGCAGTACGGCTCGTGTCGCCTCTGCCTCCGCCTCTGCCTCTGCCTCCGCACCGAGCTCTGCCTCCGTACGGAGTTCTGCCTCCGCACCGAGCTCTGCCTCCGCACCGAGCTCTGCCTCCGCACCGAGCTCCGCCGCCGCACGGAGCTCTGCCTTCGCACCGAGCTCCGCCGCCGCACCGCGCTCCGGCCCGGACCTCCTCAGGTTCGAGCTGACGGCCGAGCCGGCCGATGCCGCCACCGCGTCCGGTGGCGCCGTGCCCGCGCTGCCGGACGGCTGTCTCGTCATCGTGGACGACGCCGACGTGGCCGAGGCGCTCGGCCCGGCGGTACGGAACGCGGGCGCGACCCTCGCCGTCACCGACGACCGCGCTCCGAGGGAACTGCGGCTGGACGTCGACGTGGAATCCGTGGCCGCACTCGTCGAGCGTGCCGGGCACCCCGCGCATCTGCGGGTGTTCGCCTCGCCCGCGCGGACCGCCTGGCCCGGCCGGCCCGCGCCGGCCCTGATCGCGGCGCAGGAGGCCACGTTCCTCGCGCTGCAGCAGCTGGCGAAGATGCTGGAGCGCGGCGGTTCCGCCGTCGTCTGCCTGCTCGATCCGCAGCAGCGCGGAGTGGCGCATCCGCACGGTGCGCTGTTCACCGGCATGGTCAAGAGCGTGCTGTGGGATCTGCCCGGCGCATGGCTGCACGTCCTGACCACCGACGCCGAACCCGTCGCCACCTTGGAGCAGATCCGCGCCGCGGCACTGAACCGCCCGCAGATCCCGGTGAGTTATCTCCGGTACGGCGTACGGCACACGGAGACTCTGCGCCCGGGACCGCCCGACGTGGCCGGCCCCGAACCGCTCGACACGAACAGCGTCATCGTCGCGGTCGGCGGGGCGCGCGGCATCACGGCGAGCATCCTCGACCGTCTGGCGTCCCGGCACCGCTGCCACATCTGGCTGCTCGGCTCCAGCGATGTCGACGCCCTCACCCCTGAGATGCGTGCCGAGCCGGACGAGGAGTTCACGGCCCGCAGGCGGGGCTTCATCGCCGAACAGCTGCGCTCCGCGCGGAAGGTGACACCCCGCGAGGCCGTGCGGCGCTTCGACCGGCTCGCTTCGGCGCGGGAGGCGGTTCGCACCGTCGACCGGCTGCGTGCCCGGTGCGGGGCCGACACCGTGCACTATGTACGCGCCGACATCACCGACCCGGCGCAGGTGCGGGCCGCGGCCCGGCGGATCGCCGGGGCCCATGACCGCATCGACCTGCTCGTCAACGCGGCCGGACTGCACGAGGCGGGTGACTTCGCCACCAAATCCCTGGACGTGTTCCGCCGGATCCGGGATGTGAAACTGCTCGGCTACCACGCGCTGCGGGAGGCGTTCGACGGCGTGCCGGTGCGGCACTGGTGCAACTTCGGCTCCATCACCGGCGTCATCGGCCTGCCCGGTGAGATCGACTACGCGGCCGCCAACGACCTGCTCGGCGCCGCGGCACGGGCCGGCGGACACGACGCGGACCGCGAGGAGTTCACTGTCGCCTGGACCCTGTGGGGCCAGAGCGGCATGGCCACCCGGGCCTTGGTCGGCGACGCCGTCAAGCGCCGTGGCCATCTCTCGGCCGTCACCGACGACGAAGGCGCGGAACACTTCCGGCGGGTCCTGAGCCACTCCGGCCCCCGTCCGCCCGGCGTGGTACAACTCGGCGCGGCGGAACGGTCGTTCATGGCCTCGGCCATGCCGCGCCTCGCCACGGCGCCGTTCGCCGATGACCCACCCGGTGCCTACCTGGGCACACCGGTCCGGCGCGGAGTGGGCGCCGCCGAGTGGGAGCTCACCTTCGACGACCATCAGGCGCGTCTGGTCTCCGAACATCCGGTCACCGGCCTGCCCACCCTGCCCGGCACCTTGGTCCTCGCCCTGATCGCCGAGGCCGCGGCCCGGCTGGTCCCGGGCGCCAAGCCCGACGTCGTACGCGATGTGCGCTACCACCGGTTCGTACGGGTGCGTCCCGGCGGCCCCGTGCGCCACCGGGTGCGCGCCGAACTCACCGGCCCCGCCACCGTGTTGGTGACCATCACGTCGACGACCACGGCACCCGACGGGCGGGTGCTGCGCCGCGACGCCCTGCACACCCGCGCGTACGTGGACCTGAACAGCGCGCCCGCGGCGACCGCGCCCCCCGCGGCGGTCGGCGGTGAGCCCGCCCACGACCCGTACTACGAACCGGGCAGCCCGATTCCGCTGCGCGGCTCCTTCATCAACACCACCGACCACACCTCGAGTCCCGGCGGCGGCCGCAGCCTGTGGCTGCCGCGGACCGCCCCTGACGCACGGTTCTACGGACGTATGGCCCTGCCCGCGCTGCTCATCGACGCCCTGGCCCGCACCCATATGCTCCGCCCGGCCGGCACCCGCGAGGTGGCGATCAGCGCGCCGGTCGGGTTGGACCGTCTCGAGGTGTACCAGCACGGCAACGACCTCGACCTGCACCGTGCACACCCCGACGGCGTACGCCTGGTGGAGGACCGGAGCACCGGCCGCTATCACGCGCTGAGTTGTGACGGAGAGCCCATCCTGTCCTTCGAGGGCATGCGGATCTACAGCGTCGGCGCCGTCGACGTGCAGACGACCGCACCGCACAGCTCCGGCTGACCCGGGAACCGGCCGGACAACGGCAGTTCATGGACGGCGTACCGCGTCCCGCCCGCGACAAGGGCGCGTACGCCGTCCACCGCCCGGGCCCGCCGCAGCGCGTCGAGCAACGGCACCTGCGCCGTCTTCGCGTACGCCTCCTTCGCCGTCCACAGCCGCGTCAGCGCCCGCGCGTCCCGTCCGCACTCGTCCTCGTCGGCCACGAGCAGCGGGGCGATCGCGCGGGCCCGGCGCGTATCGAACACCGCCTCCACGTCGATCCCGCAGCGCACCCCGCGCGCCAGCGCAACCGCGGCCACGGCGCCGCACCCGCTGAGTGACACGCTCCACCCGTCGAGCGACGGCCGTCCGACCGCGTCGGTGTGCAGCGGCACGCTCTCGGGGGACATCCCGAGCACCTCGCCAAGGACCTGCCGTACCGCCGTACGGCGTTCCACGAACGCGATCCGGTCACCCCGCCGCACATAGCGCGCGGCCCGCGCCCGCTCTCCGGCGTCGAGCACATCGGGGCCCCGCACATGCCCCGTGCCCACGCCGGCGAACACCCGGATGCGCGCGTCCCCCGGTCCGTGACGCTCCCACAGCGGCGTCAACTCCATTGCCGGGCGGACGAACAGGTCGCTGTCTCGGCCTCGTACTGCAGCAGTCCCCGTACGGCGCGGTGGTCCTTGTACGGTGCGAGCGCCCGCAGGATCGCGCGTGAGGTGTCGCCGACCGTGCGCGAACGCAGCCCCGCCCGCGTGGTGAGGAACACCTGGCTCGCGGCGCAGGCCTCCTCCACCTGCCCGGACAGGAAGAGGAGCTGAGCACGCCTGCCCAGGGTGAGGGCCAGGGACCGCCGGTCGTGCGGGGCCCGTACGTCCGCCGAGCGCCGCAGCGCCCGCAGGGAGGGCGCCAGATGTCCCAGGCGCCGATGGGCCTCGGCACGCTGGAACACGAACGCGCTCACCGGGTAGGAGCGAAAGGGCCGCCCGTCGTCCTCGTCGTCGGCCGGCAGCAGCACCTCGGCCTGGTCGAGCGCGCGGAAAGCGGCCCGGTCCTCCTGCAGCGCGGCGTGCACCACGGCGAGTTGTGTCAGCGCGTAGGCCCGCACCGCCGCAGGGGCCCGGCCCGCGCTCGCGTCGACGGCCGCCCGCGCGGCCTGCAGTGCCGTGCCGCGATGGCCGATGACCAGCGCCTGGGCGGACAGGGCCCGCAGGCCGATCGCCCACGAGGTACGGTCCCCGGCCTCGTTGGCCAGCTCCAACGAGGTGGTGAACCCGTGTTGGGCGAGGCCGTGCGCCCCCATGTCGGCATGCATGAGGCCGAAGACGAACAGCAGTTGGCTGCCCACCTCGCGCAGTGCACGCTGGACATCGGGCGCCGCGGGCGCCCGCAGCCACACCTCGAGGGTGTGGGACAGATAGTCGCTGAGTGCGCTGCGCGCGTAGCTGCCGCCGTGGGTCTGCATCGCACGGACGAAGTGGCGAACCGCATCGCCGAGCAGCCCGACCTCCGCCTCGCCGATCCGCCGCGGCGCGCGGCACGGCTCGGCCGCGGAGGATCGGACCGTCAGCTCCCGCCACTTGGGGAGCTGGGCCAGATCCCGGTAGGGCAGGCCGTCTCCGTCGGGCAGCAGCAGCGGCCGCGCATCCGTGTCGCCCGACCGCTGCGCCGGTACGTGGGCGAATCCGAGAGCGTCCGGAGTGACCGTACGGCCCAGGCGCCGGGTGAACGCCTCGGCGACCAGCTCGGGCACGGGAGCCTTCGGCTGGGCCCCGGCGAGCCAGTGCGCGACCGAGGTCCGGTCGTATCCGTACCGCAGACCGACCTCGGCTCCCGCGGTGTTCACGGCTCGCGCGCAGGCCTCCTGGGTCCAGCCGGCCTCACTCAGTAATCCTCGCAAGCGATGGTTGGGCGCACGGCGGCGGACCATTCCTGTCTCCCGTCTGCGGGCCTGTCGACCGGACGGGCCGAGTATGCCCACGGCAAGATCGTCCAAGCGAGGGCGCCGGGTCGCTCACGGGTTCGAGGTCGTTCAACACGTTCAACGCCATGGACCGGATTTCGGCTTCCACGATCGGATCGTTCATCGCTGCTCCGTCCTGCTGCGTCGGGGACCTGACACGACAAGGCTCGTTGAGGACTGAGCAGTTCGCTATCGGGAAGGGCCGACCGGATTCAGCCGCCGGAACCGTCGCATCCGATTTCAACGTGTTCAACATCCGCGGCGCGGCAGCCCATGGCGGCTCCCTTCGAGGCCGTGTTCCACTCGAGGCAGCGGCGTTCTTCCCCTCTTCCCACGCCCAGTCCGTGCCGGCGGCTCTTCGGCTGCCTCATAGGCAAGGAGCTGTTCATGTCCGATCAGCAGTTCCGTGCTGCCCTCGAAGCGGCGTACCGCATCGGCGGCAAGGACCCCACCGACACCTTTCTCGCGGCGCTCGCGGAGCTGAGCCCCGCGCTCGGCCGCCACATCGTCACGTACATCTACGGCGATCTGCATCAGCGGCCCCAGTTCAGCACGGCGGAGCGCGAGTTGATGACGCTGGTGGTGCTGGCGACGCTGGGCGGTTGCGAACGGGAAATCGCCCTGCACGCCGGCGTCGGACTCGACGCCGGTCTCGCCGCTGACCAGATCGTCGAGGCCTTCGTGCACGTCGGCGCCTACGCGGGCACCCCGCGCGCGGTCAACGCCGTACTCGCCGTCCGCCGAACACTCGCCGAGCGCGGACTGCTGCCCGTGCCGGACCCGGCCGGCCCGCCGCTCTGAGGAGAGCCGACCCGCCCTTCCAGCAGAGAGAAGACGCGCCCGATGACCCCTCGCGCAGCCTTCCTGTTTCCCGGACAAGGTGCCTATCTGCCCGGGATCCTCACCCGGACAGCTCCCGAAGTACCGTCGGTCCAGGGAGTGTTGGAGGAGATCGACGAAGCCGCAGGCACCGATCCGGCGTCCGGTGTCACCCATCTCCTCACCGACACCGGCGCGCCCCCGCCCCCCGTGCCCCTCGCGCGGAGCCCTCTGCAACTCGACCTGGCCCTGTTCGCCGGTGCCCTGGCCGCGTACCACGTCATCCGCGCCATGGGCGTGCGGCCCGATGTGCTGGCCGGGCACAGCTTCGGGGAGCTCGCCGCGCTGACCGCGTCCGGAGCGCTGACGCTCCAGGACGCGACGCGGTTCATCGTCACGAGGGACGTGGCCTTCCGTAAGGCCGCCCCGCCGGCCGGCGGCATGCTCGCCGTGCCGCTCGACGGCCGGCGCACCGCCCATCTGGTCGGGCTCCTCGACGACCCCACGCTGACGCTGGCAGTGGAGAACGGCCCGGACGACTGCGTCGTGTCCGGGCCCGCCGACGCCCTGGCCCGAGCGGTCCGGGTGAGCCGGGCCCTGGGCATCGACACCGCTGAGGTCCCCGCCGCGTACCCCTTCCACAACCCGGTACTGCGCGACGTGGCGGACGAACTCGCCCACCGCACCGCCGAATGGACGGTCTCCGAACCCCGTACAGCCGTGTTCTCGGCCGCCCTCGGAGGCCGGATCACCACAGAGTCCGAGGTCCGGCTGCTCGCCGCCCAGCACCTCGTGCGCCCTGTCCTGTTCTACGACGGACTCCGGCAGCTGCACCGGGACGGCATCCGGACCTTTGTCGAGTGCGGACCCCGCACCCTGCTCACCCGGCTGGTCAAGGCGGCCCTGCCGCCGGGCGTGACGACGGTGGCGCCCCTGGACCGGCGCCGCACGCCGGCAGAGGTGGCCGCGGCCCTCGACGGGGCGTCGCTGCCCGCTGCGTGGCCGGCCGGCGGTGCCACATCATGACGGGCCTGTACGAGGGGCAGCCTGCCCACGCGCCGCCGGACACGGACCCGGTGGCGGTCGTCGGTATGGGCGTCGTCGTACCGGGCGCCGACAGCCCCGAAGCGCTGTGGCGTCAACTCCAGGCGCCATCACCCGTGTTCACGGAACCCGGCCCTCGCTTCGACCTCGCACAGTTCTGGTCCGACGACCCTGCCGCCGCCGACCGCAGTTACTCCCCGCTCGGCGGGTACCTGCACGATTTCGTACCGTCCCCCCAACTCGCCCCGTGGGCCCCGGGGGAGCGCGATCCGGCCGCGGTGTGGTTGCGGCATGTGCTGGTGCAGGCCCGTTCCGCACTGCCCTCCGCGCACCGCACGGACGGCGGAGCGGACGGCGGGCCACGCACCGGCGTGTACATCGGAGCCTGGCCCGGCGGGCTCCCCGGACCGGCCGAGACGCATGTCCTGGAAGCGACCGTCGCAGCCGTGGGCCGCGCGCTGGGCGCACAGGACGCGCAGGCCGTGCGGGCGGCGCTGTCCGCCCACTACCGGCATGCGCATCCGGACGGTGCACGGACGCGTCCGACAGCGATCGTCCGCAGCGCGCTGGAAGGGATCGTCGACGATCCCACCGAGCTCATGGTGGTGGACACCGCGTGCTCCTCCGCGCTGTACGCGATCGATCTGGGGACCAAGGCGCTCCTGTCAGGAGCCTGCGACGTGGCGTACTGCGGCGGTGTTCTCGCCCTGGCGCCGGCCAACGGCGTCTTCTTCGGCAAACTGCGCGGCCTGTCCCCGACCGGCCGCGTCCGCTCCATGGACCGGACGGCGGACGGCACCCTGTTCAGCGACGGCGCCGGCATGGTCGTCCTGAAAAGGCTGTCCCGCGCACGTGCGGACGGCGACCGGGTGCTCGCTCTCCTGGCCGGCTTCGGCGGGGCCACGGACGGCCGCGGCACCTCTGTCTTCGCGCCGAACCCGGCCGGTCAGCGGCGCGCCGTCGAACGCGCCCGCGCCGTCAACGCGCTGGGTCCGTACGACATCCGGTGGGTCATCGCGCACGCCACCGGCACCCCCGCCGGTGACCTGGCCGAGCTGCGGATGCTCTCCGCACTCGCACCCGCGGACGGTCACGTCTGCACCAGCAACAAAGGGGTCGTGGGCCACACCGGCTGGGCGGCCGGCGCAGTCTCGCTCATCCACGCGATCCTGGCGCTGCACCACCAGGAGATTCCCCCTCAGCACTCCTTCGGCGGCTTGCCGGACGCCGTCGCCGACGCCCGACTGACCATCCCGGATGAGCCGCTGACCTTTCGTCCCGGCCCACGTGACGCTCGTACGGTGGGTGTTTCGGCCTTCGGTTTCGGCGGGACGAACGGTCACCTCCTGGTCCGTGAACCACCCCCGGCCGACCGGCCCACGCCCCTGCGGCTGCGCTCGTCGTCGCCACGGAGCGATGATGCGGCCGTGCTCGTCGGATGGAGCGCTCTGCTTCCCGGCGCACCCGGCCGTCGCGAGGTCGAGGCGTGGCTGCGCGGAACGGGCAAGGCGCCCCAGACGGTCTTCCCCCGTCCGTACCCGCTGCCGGACTTCACCGCCGTGCGCATGCCGCCGAGGACGATGCGCGGCATCGACCCCTGTCATCTCATGGCGATCGAGTCGGCGAACCAGCTGGCCGCCGAGTACGGCGCACTCTGGGACGGCCTACGGGAACGTACGGGCGTCATCGGCGCATACACCGGCCTTCCCCTGTCCCTCGCCCGGCTGTCCCTGCGCTGCTACGCGGACGACACCCTCGCCGCCCTGGAACGGGCGGGCCTGCCGCCCCGGGTGCTCCGGGCGGCGCGTGAGTGGAGCGACGCGGTGCGGAGCACCGTGCCGCCGCCGAGCGAGGACAGTCAGGCGGGGGTGATGCCGGGCGTCATGGCCTCGCGGATCGCGGCGCACGTGGACCTGCACGGCCCTTCCCTGACCGTCGACGCGGGTCCCGACTCCGCCCGGGCCGCACTCCACGTGGCCGAGCGGCTGCTGGCCACCGGCGAACTGGAGCTCGCGCTCGTGTCCGCGGTCGCCCCGCAGCCCCTGTCGCTGCCCGCCGACGGGGCCCGCGGCCAGGCTGAAGGAGCGTTCCTCCTCGCCGTCACGTCGGCGCGTACCGCCCGCGCACACGGCTGGGACGCCCTGGCACGTGTGGATCGGGCACCGGAGCAGGGCGGACTCCCGGCCGGAGCGGAGGCCTACGAAGGGCTGGGCGCGGCCATCGCGCTGCTCGGCGCCGCCACGCACGTTGGCTGATCACACGAAGATCCCCGGCAACCCCTGGGTGATCCGCCCGGGCGGCGGATCGTTCAGGTCATGGGAGAATGAAGTACGTGCGTTTTGCCTCGGCACACCTGCTCGAGGTCCCCTCCGATCGACTGGGATGTTCTGCACGTGCGTTTCCTCAATGACATCAAGCCGCCGTACGACCTCACGTACGACGATGTGTTCATGGTGCCGAGCCGCTCCGCCGTCGGCTCCCGGCAGGGTGTGGACCTCTCGTCCCCGGACGGCACGGGCACCACGATTCCGCTGGTCGTCGCCAACATGACCGCGATCGCCGGGCGCCGTATGGCCGAGACCATCGCCCGCCGCGGCGGGCTCGTGGTCATCCCGCAGGACATTCCGATCGAGGTCGTCACCGACGTCATCTCCTGGGTCAAGACGCGCCACCACGTGCTCGACACCCCGATCATCCTGGCTCCGACCCAGACCGTCGCCGACGCCCTCGCGCTCCTCACCAAGCGCGCGCACAACGCCGGTGTCGTCGTCGACGAGGACAACAAGCCCATCGGTGTCGTCACCGACCAGGACCTGACCGGCGTGGACCGCTTCACCCAGCTGTCCGAGGTCATGTCCAAGGATCTGCTGCTCCTCGACGCGGACATCGACCCGCGCGAGGCCTTCAACAAGCTGGACAACGCCAACCGGCGCTACGCCCCGGCCGTGGACAAGGACGGCAAGCTCGCCGGCATCCTGACCCGCAAGGGCGCGCTGCGCGCGACCCTGTACTCGCCGGCCGTCGACGCCAAGGGCGGGCTGCGGATCGCCGCGGCCGTCGGCATCAACGGTGACGTCGCGGGCAAGGCCAAGCAGCTGCTCGACGCCGGTGCGGACACGCTCGTCATCGACACCGCGCACGGCCACCAGGAGTCGATGATCGAGGCGATCAAGAAGGTGCGGGCGCTCGACCCGCAGGTTCCGATCGTCGCGGGCAACATCGTCGCCGCCGAAGGCGTCAAGGACCTCATCGATGCCGGCGCCGACATCATCAAGGTCGGTGTCGGTCCCGGCGCCATGTGCACCACCCGCATGATGACCGGTGTGGGCCGCCCGCAGTTCTCCGCGGTGCTCGAGTGCGCCG
Source organism: Streptomyces sp. N35 (assembly GCF_016464295.1). Taxonomy (NCBI): domain Bacteria; kingdom Bacillati; phylum Actinomycetota; class Actinomycetes; order Kitasatosporales; family Streptomycetaceae; genus Streptomyces; species Streptomyces sp. N35. Next base: position 37,802 of record NZ_JAEIMH010000018.1, read on the forward strand.
CCGAGGCCAAGAAGTACGGCAAGCACGTCTGGGCCGACGGCGGCGTCCGTCACCCGCGTGACGTCGCCATGGCGCTGGCCGCCGGTGCGTCCAACGTCATGATCGGCTCCTGGTTCGCCGGTACGTACGAGTCGCCGGGCGACCTGCACGAGGACGCGCACGGCAAGCTCTACAAGGAGTCCTTCGGCATGGCCTCCGCGCGTGCCGTGAAGAACCGTACGTCCGAGGAGTCCGCCTACGACCGTGCCCGCAAGGCGCTGTTCGAAGAGGGCATCTCCACCTCGCGCATGTACCTGGACCCGCAGCGTCCGGGCGTCGAGGATCTGATCGACTCGATCATCGCCGGTGTCCGCTCCTCCTGCACCTACGCCGGTGCGGGCTCCCTCGCGGAGTTCGAGGAGAAGGCCGTCGTCGGCATCCAGTCGGCCGCCGGTTACGCGGAGGGCAAGCCGCTGCACGCCAGCTGGAGCTAGTCCGCGGGCTCCGGTCCGGTGGGAGCCCGACCCGTAGCACCTCTGTTCACGGGCCCGATCGTCTCCGTACGGTCAGGGCCGTGGTACGTCCAGCTCTCGCCGCAGGCCGCGCGCTCGCCGTGCTCGACTACTTCGCGGCGCACCCCGAACAGTCGTACACGCTGAGCGAGTTGAGCGACGCGCTCGACATCAACCTCGCCTCGCTGCTCTCCGTGCTCCAGGCGCTCACCGACGCCGGCTATCTCGCGCGCCATCCGCGGCGCAAGACGTACGGCCTCGGGATGTCGGTGGTGGCGGTGGGGCACGCGGCCCTGACCCGGCACCGGGTCGTCGACCGGGCCCGCGGCGAACTACGGTCCCTGGCCGCCGCGTCGGGTGCCCAGTACGTGGTCAGCGCGGTCGCGGGCGACAGCATCGTGATCCTGGCCGTCGAGGGGCGGGGGCGGGCGCCCGACGTGTGGGCGGGGATGCGGCTGCCGTTGCTGCCTCCGGTCGGCCAGGTGTTCCTCGCCTGGTCGGGCGCGGGTTCGGGGGAGATACGGCGCTGGCTCGACCGTACGTCCGTGGGCGCTCCGCTGACCGGCCATCTGGACACGGCGATGGCGGTGGTACGGGAGCGGGGCTGGTCCGCGAACCGTGACACCCTCGCGCGGCGGGCCCTGGGCGAGGCCCTGGCCCAGCTGGCGGACGCGCCGAGAAGTGAGGAACTACGCTCCCACGTGGCCCAGTTGGTGGTGTCGCTCGGCGACGACTACGAGCTGCTGACGGTGGAGCCGGGGGAGCGGTACCGGCTGACGACCCTGTCGGCGCCTGTCTTCGATCAGCACGGTGCGGTGGCGCTCGCGCTCACGGCGACCGGCCTGCCGGAAATCGACGGCGTACGGGTCCGTGAACTGGCCGGACAACTCACCGTGGTGGCGGGCGTGTTGGGTGCGGAGATCGGCGGGAGGCCACCGGTACTGTCGGCCGGGTGAAGATCATCGCCTGCCGCGCCGAGGACGTCGTACTCCTCGATGAGCACCTGCCGTCCGCCAGTGCCGACTCCCATCACTCCGCCCGCTTCGGGCGGCAGGAGGCGGGAGAGTCGACTTATCTGCTCGCCTGGCGGGACGAGATCCCGGCCGGGCATGCCGAGGTGCGCTGGAACGGGTGCGCGGCGCCGGAAGTGCGGACAGTGGTCGGCGCCTGCCCGGAGATCAACGGGCTTGCGGTGGCGGGGCACTTGAGGTCACAGGGCATCGGCAGCGCCCTCGTCCGCGCCGCCGAGGACCTGGCCCGCGAACGCGGCCTGCCCGCGATCGGTCTCGGTGTCGACGAGACCAATGCGCGGGCGGCGGCGCTGTACGAACGGCTCGGGTACCGGCCCGTCGTGCGGTACGTGGACCGCTGGGCCTATGTGGACCGGGGCGGGCTGCGGGTGGAGTGCGCGGATTCCTGCACGTTCCTGGTCAAGGATCTCCGGCCCTGAAAGGTTCGCGCTGACGTCCACCGTCGGGAGTTCCTCGCCGGTCAGGGTGCATCCGGGCAGCGGACCCTTGAGCGGCTCCGAACCGTCGAGGACGGAGCCGGCCCCATGGGATTCACCTGCCGGTACCGGGCGCCCACCCCCTCAGAGCCGCCGTGACCCCCTCCGCGATCAGCCGGTGCCCCTCATCGCCGGGATGGACGCCGTCGACGAGATGCTCCGCGCCGATCAGCCGCGCGCCCGGGAGTATCCGAAGGTGCTTGTCGGGCGTGTCCGTCACCGCGCGCTCCTGGGCGGCCCGAAGGCCGCTGAGGGTCGCGCCGAGGGCATTGGGGGAGTGCTCGGCGTCCGGGCGTACGACCGGCGAGACGACCAGGACCGGGACGTCCGGGTGGGCGGCCCGCACGAGGCCCAGGAACGCGCGCGTCGTCTCGTACAGGAGCTCGGCCGAACTCGGCGTACGGCTCCAGCAGTTGGTGCCGAAGGCCAGGGTGATCACAGCGGCGGGCAGGGAGGCGAGCTGCTGTGCCGAGGCGAGTTCACCGCGTGCGGCTCCCGCGTAGCCGAGGTTGACGGCGTCCAGGCCGAGCGCCCGTCCGACGCGGGCCGGCCAGGCGAGATGGGGGCGCGAGGTGGTCCAGCCCTCACTGATCGAGTCGCCGTGGACCAGCCAGCGCGGGCGGGCGGGAGCCGGACGCAGCGAACCGCCCACCGGGCGGATCTCGTGCACCACCGGCCGCAGCACCTCCGGCAGATGGAGCGTGAACTCCCCGTCCAGCGCGGCCTCCAGGCGTACGACCTGGTCCTGCCCCGCCTGCGCGGCGGCCTCCGCCACCACCTTCTCGCCGCTCAGCAGCGTGAACACGGGCGCGATGGCGCGATACGAGTCGGCGAGCAGCGGCGGCCCACCGGAGTACCCCACCTCCACCGCCGAGCAGCCCTGGGCCACGAACTCGCACCGCACCCCGGCCGGCACCGTCGCCCGCTCCCAGGTGTCCAGGGGCAGACGGTCCCGGTCGGCGGGATCCGCGCGTACGGGAGCGCCGTCCCCGGAGAGCCAACTCACCCCGCGCAGCCACTCGTTCACTTCGCACCGCCGATCGTCGGATACGGGAACTTCACGCCCACCCCGCCGTCCACCACCAGCGTCTGACCCGTGACGTACGAAGACAGCGGGGAGGCGAGGAAGAGCAGCGCGGAGGCGATGTCGGAGGTCTCGGCGACCCGGCCGAGCGGGGCGTTGGCCGCGTTGCGGGCGCGGCCCTCCGCCCCCAGCAGACCGGCCACGCGCGGGGTCCAGACGACGCCCGGCGCCACGGCGTTGACGCGGACACCGCGCGCGCCGTACTCCACCGCCGCCGAGCGGACCAGGGAGACAAGACCCGCCTTCGCCGCGCCGTACGCCGCGTGCAGCGGCGCCGCGGTCAGGCCGGAGACCGAGGCCACGAACGCCAGCGGTCCGCCGCCCGACGCGGCCACCGCCTCGGCCCCGTACTCGATGGCGAGCCGGGCGTGGCGCAGCACGATGTCGAAGTGCCAGTCCCACTCCTCGTCGTCCAGGTCCGCGAGCGCCTTGTAACGGGCCATGCCCACGATGTCCACGACACCGTGCACGGCTCCCAACTCCCTTATGGAATCGGCGAAGAGCTCACGGACGGCGTCCCGCCGGGTCACATCCGCCGTACAGGCGAGCGAGCCCGTCTCGGCCGCGACCGCCTCGGCCCGTTCCTTGTCGATGTCCACGCAGACCACGCGCGCGCCCGATGCGGTGAGCGCGTGCGCGGTCTGCCGTCCGATGCCGTTGCCCGCCCCGAGCAGGACGAAGCCACGGCCGTCCAGGCGCGAAAGCGCCGGATAGTCGGGAACGGGGGAGTCGTCGAGAGGACTCCCGGGCCCCGGGCCCGCCCCCGCGGTCGCTCCCGCCCCCGCGCTCGCCCCCGCGCTCGCTCCCGCCCCCGCGCTCGCCCCCGCGCTCGCCCCCGCACCGGCACCGGCGCCGGCGCCGCTCATGCCGGCCGCCCTGGCTGGTAGGCGGCGAGCTCCGGAATGACTTCCTTGCCCAGGATCTCGATGGTCCGCAAGATCTCCTGGTGCTCCAGGTAGCCCCACTGGACGTAGCAGATCAGCTGGTCGATACCGAGGTCCGCGTAGTGCTTGGCCTTGCGGATCACGGTCTCCGCGTCGCCGATCAGGATCATGTCGCCGTCGTTGAACTCCCGCACCGGGACGTTCCCTTCGAGGATCGGCGTCAGGAACGGGAAGGTCCGCTCGCGCTCCTCGGGCGAGAGATGGGGCAGCTCCCAGTCGAGCGTGAACTGGGCCAGGTTGCTGTACCACCAGGCCACCGAGTCCCAGACGCGCTGCGACGGCTTGTCCGCGACATGGACGAGGGTGTACGCGCTGACGCGGTTCGTCGTGACGTCCGTGAGCGGGGTGGGGTGCAGGGCCGCCTGGCGGTACGCCCCGACCTGCTGGGCCATCTTCTCCAGCGGCTGCATGATCGAGAACGAGAGCAGGCCCATCCCGGCCTGGCCCGCCACCTCCGCCGAACCCGCCGAGGTCGCCGCCATCCAGGCCGGCGGATGCGGATCCTGTACGGGCTTCGGCGTGACCATGCGGCGCGGGAACGAGAAGCGCGGGGAGTCGTAGGAGAAGTACTCCTCGCGCCACATCCCCGTGACGATCTCGATCGCCTCGCGCCAGTCCGCCCGCGACTGCTCGCGGTCCACGCCGAACGCCGTCTGCTCCATCGGCGTCGAGCGCCCGGTGCCCCACTCGACCCGGCCGCCGGACAGGATGTCGACCGCCGCGACCTTCTCGGCGATGCGCTGCGGGGGCGTGAACCCGAAGGGCGTCAGGGTCACGCCGAAGCCGAGGCGTATCCGCTCGGTCAGCGCCGCCAGGTGGCCGAGCAGCACCTCCGGCGCCGGACAGTGCGAGCGGCCCTCGCGGAAGTGGTGCTCGACCGCCCAGACGGTGCGGAAGCCCACCCGGTCCGCGAGGCGTATCTGCTCGACGGCCTCGCGGTAGGCGCGCTGCTCGGCCTCGCGCTGGCCGTAGGGGTGCGGCCCGTTCCAGGGCTTGGGCACATCGATCTCGTACAGGACATCCAGATCCATCCGGGCCACTCCTCCATCTTTTCGAGATGCCGGTTTTCGAAATGCCGAAAGATGCCGCGCTCGGGCGGCGAGGAGGATGAGCGAGCCCGGCGGATGTGTCAATGCTCACAGCGGCACGGGCTGTCGAGTGGCGGCGCGCAACGAACTGCCGTATTCCGGACGGAAACGCCGGAATCTTTCCCTCCGGTCGTCGATTCGCTGCGTTACGCAAGTGAATGCGTCACCCCGTATGGTCTTGCGGTCCCCCACAGCCCACCGAGGAGTCCCAAGGTGTCCGTCGCGCCGCCCCCTGCCACCGGCCAGTCCCTGATCGGCAGTCTGATGCGCCGTAAGCCGGTCGAGCGTCTGGTCGCCGAAGGAGGTCATGGCGAAGGCGGCGGACTGCGCCGCACCATGGGCATGTGGCAGCTGACGATGATCAGCATCGGTGCCACCCTCGGCACCGGCATCTTCGTGGTGCTCGGCGAGGCGGTGCCCAAGGCCGGCCCCGCCGTCACGCTGTCCTTCGTGATCGCCGGGCTGACGGCGCTGTTCTCGGCCCTCTCGTACGCCGAGCTGGCCGGCACCATCCCCGTCGCCGGCTCCTCGTACTCCTATGCGTACGCAACGCTGGGCGAAGTCATCGCCTGGATCTGCGGCTGGTGTCTGATCCTCGAGTACGGCGTCTCGATCGCGGCGGTGGCCGTCGGCTGGGGCGAGTACCTCAACGAATTCCTCGACGGCACCATCGGCGTGACGATCCCGGACGCGCTCGCCTCGCCGCCCGGCGACGGTGGCGTGATCAATCTGCCTTCGCTGATCCTCGTCCTGCTCGCGGGTGTCGTCCTGCTCGGCGGCTCCAAGGAGTCCGCCCGGGTCAACGCCATCATGGTCGGCGTGAAGATCGCGGCCCTGCTGCTCTTCTGCGCGGTCGGCCTGACCGGCTTCCAGTCCGGCAACTACGAGGACTTCATGCCGCTGGGCATGGCCGGTGTCAGCGGCGCTGCCGCGACCCTGTTCTTCTCGTACATCGGCTTCGACGCCGCCTCCACCGCCGGCGAGGAGGCGAAGAACCCCCAGCGCGATCTGCCCCGCGCGATCCTGCTCTCGCTCGGCATCGTCACCGCCCTGTACGTCCTGGTCGCCTTCGTGGCCATCGGCGCGCGGCCCTGGGAGGGCTTCACCGACACCGAGGCCACCCTCGCCGCGATCATGAACGAGGTCACCGGCCAGACCTTCTGGGGCACGGTCCTCGCGGGCGGAGCGGTGATCGCCATCGCGTCCGTCGTGCTCGCGGTGCTCTACGGACAGACCCGCATCCTCTTCGCGATGTCCCGCGACGGACTGGTCCCCAAGTCCTTCGCCAAGATCCACGCGCGCACCGGCGTCCCGCGGATCAACACGATCTGGGTCTCGCTGTTCTGCGGTGTGCTCGCCGCCGCCATCCCGCTCGGCGAACTGGCCGACGCCACCAGCATCGGCACGCTCTTCGCCTTCGCCCTGGTCAATGTCTCGGTCCTGGTGCTTCGCCGGACCCGGCCGAATCTCCACCGCACCTTCCGGGTGCCCTTCGCTCCGCTGTTCCCGCTGATCGGCTTCGGTCTGTGCGTGTGGATGATGGTGTCGCTGCGGGCCATCACCTGGACGGTGTTCGGCCTGTGGATGGCCGTCGGCCTCGCGATCTACTTCGCGTACGGCCGCAGCCGCTCGCGTCTGGCCGTGGAGGCGGCCGGCGCCCCTGCGACCGAGGAGAAGTGACCCGCCCGCCGTGCTGAACGAGCTCGATGAACGCATCGTCCACGCCCTGGCCGAGGACGCCCGGCGCTCCTTCGCCGACATCGGCCAGCTGGTCGGCCTGTCCGCGCCCGCGGTGAAGCGGCGGGTCGACCGGCTGCGGGCGAGCGGTGCGATCACCGGGTTCACGGTGCGGGTCGACCCGTCGGCGCTCGGCTGGCAGACCGAGGGCTTCGTCGAGATCTACTGCCGCAGCCAGACCTCTCCCGACGCGATCCGCGCGGGACTCGAGCGCTATCCGGAGATCGCCTCCGCGTCGACCGTGACGGGGGAGGCGGATGCGGTGGTGCAGATCTTCGCCGCCGATATGCGGCACTTCGAGCAGGTCCTCGAGAAGATCGCGGGGGAGCCGTTCGTGGAGCGCACGAAGTCGGTGCTCGTGCTGTCGCCGCTGCTGCGTCGGTACTCCTCGGGGGCGCCGCGGTAGGGGCGGCGGACTTCAGGTCGCCTCCGGTACGGGTGGGCACAGCTGGGGAAACTTGTGCGCAACGAATCGCCGCCAGAGCCCCCTTTCGCGCAACAAACAGCACGGCAATGCGCAATGGACGCGTCTTGTCGCGGTCCGGCGCGTGAACGTACCTTCAAGGCGTCCCCACAGCACCTTCCGTACCACCGAGGTCCGCCCATGCCGCCGTTGCGCACCGCCCTGCTCCAGAACTCCGGAACTCCCGGCGATGTGCAGGCCAATCTGGCGCTCCTCGCCGAGACCGCGGAGCGCGCCGCCGCCGTCGGCGCGGGTCTGCTGATCTGTCCGGAGATGTTCCTGACCGGGTACGCGATCGGCGAGGACGTCTCACGTCTCGCCGAGCCCGCCGACGGTCCCTGCGCGCAGACCGTCGCCGCGACCGCCGCCCGCCACGGCCTCGCGATCGTCTACGGCTACCCCGAACGCGACGGCGAGCACGTTTATAACGCCGCGCGCCTCGTCGGTCCGGACGGCACCGCGCTCGCCGACTACCGCAAGACCCATCTGTTCGGCGGCTTCGAGCAGCAGCACTTCACCGCGGGCGACAAAACCGTCGTGCAGGCCGAACTCGGCGGCCTGCGGGTCGGGATCATGATCTGTTACGACGTGGAGTTCCCCGAGAACGTCCGGGCGCACGCGCTCGCCGGCACGGACCTCCTCCTGGTGCCGACCGCGCAGATGCACCCCTTCCAGTTCGTCGCCGAATCGCTCGTACCGGTGCGGGCCTTCGAGAACCAGATGTACGTGGCGTATGTGAACAGGGCCGGCGCGGAAGGCGAGTTCGAGTTCGTGGGCCTGTCCACGCTCGTCGGTCCCGACGGCATCGCCCGCACCCGGGGCGGGCGCGGCCCGGAGCTCCTCTTCGCCGATGTGGACCCGGAGTTCCTCGCCGCCTCGCGCGCCGAGAACCCCTATCTGCGTGACCGGCGCCCGGGCCTCTACGGCTCCCTGATCTGACCCTGCCTCGCCTGCTCCGACCCCTGCCTCCCCTCTGCAGCACCCTTCCCCGCAAGGAGTCCGTACCCCATGACGTCCACGGTGCCCACCGCCGTCCAGCACACCTCGGCGACGCAGCCGCCGATCACGATGTTCGGTCCGGACTTCCCGTACGCGTACGACGACTTCCTCGCGCACCCGGCGGGTCTCGGCCAGATACCGGCGACCGAGCACGGACAGGAGGTCGCCGTCATAGGCGGCGGTCTGTCCGGCATCATCGCCGCGTACGAGCTGATGAAGATGGGCCTCAAGCCCGTCGTCTACGAGGCCGACCAGATCGGCGGACGGCTGCGCACGGTCGGGTTCGAGGGCTGCGACCCCGAACTCACCGCCGAGATGGGCGCGATGCGCTTCCCGCCCTCCTCGACCGCGCTGCAGCACTACATCGACCTGGTGGGCCTGGAGACGAAGCCGTTCCCCAACCCCCTTGCGGAGTCCACCCCTTCGACGGTCGTCGACCTCAAGGGCGAGTCGCACTACGCCACTTCGGTGGACGATCTGCCGCAGGTCTACCGGGACGTGATGAACGCCTGGAACGCCTGTCTGGAGGAGGGCGCCGACTTCTCCGCCATGAACCGCGCCCTGCGCGAGCGCGACATCCCCACGATCCGCAGGATCTGGGCGCAGCTGGTCGAGAAGCTCGACAACCAGACCTTCTACGGCTTCCTCTGCGACTCCGAGTCCTTCAAGTCCTTCCGGCACCGCGAGATCTTCGGCCAGGTCGGCTTCGGTACCGGCGGCTGGGACACCGACTTCCCCAACTCCATCCTGGAGATCCTGCGGGTCGTCTACACCGAGGCCGACGACCACCACCGCGGCATCGTCGGCGGCAGCCAGCAGCTGCCGCTCAGGCTCTGGGAGCGCACCCCCGAGAAGATCCTCCACTGGGGCTACGGGACCTCGCTGAGCTCCCTGCACGAGGGCGGCGAGCCGCGTCCCGCCGTGACCCGGCTGCACCGCACCGCCGGCAACCGGGTCACCGTGACGGACGCGAGCGGCGACATCCGTACCTACCGTGCCGCGGTCTTCACCGCGCAGTCCTGGATGCTGCTCTCGAAGATCGCCTGCGATGACTCGCTCTTCCCGATCGACCACTGGACGGCGATCGAGCGCACGCACTACATGGAGTCCTCGAAGCTGTTCGTGCCGGTCGACCGGCCGTTCTGGCTGGACAAGGCCGTCGACGGCCAAGGCAACGCGACGGGACGCGACGTCATGTCGATGACCCTCACCGACCGTATGACGCGCGGTACTTACCTGCTCGACAACGGCCCCGACAAGCCCGCCGTCATCTGCCTCTCGTACACCTGGTGCGACGACAGCCTCAAGTGGCTGCCGCTGTCCGCGAACGAGCGGATGGAGGTCATGCTGAAGTCGCTCGGCGAGATCTACCCGAACGTCGACATCCGCGGCCACATCATCGGCAACCCGGTCACCGTCTCCTGGGAGAACGAGCCCTACTTCATGGGCGCGTTCAAGGCCAACCTGCCGGGCCACTACCGCTATCAGCGGCGTCTGTTCACGCACTTCATGCAGGACCGCCTGCCGGACGACAAGCGCGGGCTCTTCCTGGCCGGCGACGACATCTCGTGGACGGCCGGCTGGGCCGAAGGCGCCGTACAGACCGCGCTCAACGCCGTGTGGGGCGTCATGCACCAGTTCGGCGGCGCCACCGACCCGGCCAACCCCGGGCCCGGCGACCTCTTCGACGAGATCGCGCCGGTGGAGCTGCCCGAGGACTGACCGGGTCCCGGCGAAGGATCAGATCCCGGACGCGGCCACGGCTTCGTACACCGCGGCCGCCCGGTCCTTCAGCTCCTCGCCGTCGCGGGCACCGTTCTGCAGATCGAAGAAGTAGGTGCCCGGGACGACCCGCGCATGCGCGGCGAGGTCCTCGACGAGCTGATCGAGGCTGCCCTGGAAAGGCTCGCGGTCGTCACCCTCGTACGGCTTGTCGAGAAGGCGGGCGTTGACGCGGACGGTCACGTCGACCGGCCGCTCGCGCCCGTGCTCGGCTGCCATGTCCCGCACCCCCTGCCAGGCCGCGGCCAGTTGGGGTGCGCCCATCGCGATCGGCATCCAGCCGTCCGCGCGCCGCACCAGGCGCCGCGTCGCGCGCGGGCTGAACGCCGGGAGGTGGACAGGGATGGGACGGACCGGTTTGGGGCCGACCTCGGACGGCACGATCTGCGTCAGCTCACCTTCGTAGGAGACCGGATCGGGGCCCCAGACGGCGGCGCATACATCGAGCAGCTCGTCGAGAACCTGTCCGCGCCGGGAGAACGGGGCGACGCCCTGGGCCGCGTACTCGTCATGTGCCCAGCCGGTGCCCAGGCCCGCCACCACCCGGCCGCCGCTCGCACGGTCCAGTGTGGCGAGCGCGCGGGCCAGTTCGAACGGGACGTGCAGCGGGGCGACCAGGACGCTGGTGCCCAGCTTTACGCGTTCGGTCACCGCGGCCGCGAGGCTGAGGGAGACCAGTGGTTCGGCGACCGAACGGTACGCGTCGGGCCAGGGCAGTCCTTCGATTCCGGCCAGGCCCTGCCGCATGGGTGTCGGGAACAGCACCCGCTCGAACACCCAGACACTCTCGTAACCGATGTCCTCCGCGGCCCGTGCCACCGCGGGGATGTCGCGGCCGATGTCGAACTGCTTCATCTGCGGGAGCGAAAGACCGAGCCGGATCGCCATACCTGACCTCCTGGTGGATGTGCCGCTCACAACGCGGCGGCCGTACCGCCTATTTCACCGGACGCCGTCGTCCGAGGTCAGCGCCACGGGGTCAGCAGACACCGCCCCACCAGACCGACACCCGCATCCATCCGCTGGGTGAACTCCTCGGCCAGCTCCGGCAGTTCACGCAGCCCCCACAGCACCCGTGCCGCCGACCATGCCGCGTCCCGCGCGCGCTCCAGACTCCAGGAGCCGAGCAGATGCGTCAGCGGATCGGCCACCTGGAGCAGATCGGGACCGGGCATCAGCTCCTCGCGGATGCGCTCCTCCAGCGCCACGAGGATCTCGCCGACACGGTCGAACTCGTCCTCGATCATGCGGGGTTCGCAGTCGAGGCTACGACAGGTGTCCACGACGGCCAGGGCGAGATCGTGGCCGATGTGCGCATTGATGCCCGAGAGCGCGAACTGCAGCGGTCGTACGCCGCGATGGCCCCGGTACTGGAACAGCGGCCGCCAGCACGCGGGTGGACGGCTGCCTTCCGCCGCGGCGTCGACGACGTCCAAGTAGCGTCCGGCGAAACGGATATCGAGCGTCTGTGCGGCTACGACGTCGGGGAACTCGCCACCGCGCAGACGCGTGTCGATCTCCTCGGTCACCGCCAGATACACCCGGTTGAAGACGGCCACGCCATCCGTCTGCGGCCACCGGGCGTCCAGGGCGCGCATCCGCGCCGCGACGGCCGTGACATGGGGGGTGTCTGCTGTGAACTGACCGGTCTGCGCCATGCACGCAGCGTCCCAGCCGTAGGCTGCGGGGAGGTCCGCCGGGCCGGGAGCTTCGCCGGATCGGGGGAACGGGGCGCCCGCGGGCCGGGTAAGGGAACAGAAATGGTGGGGGGAAGAGCGACGTGCAAGGCGTACGCGCGCAGCGCCGGGCCGAACGCGCCGAGCGCAGACGGACACATCTGCGCCATGGCATGGCCGCCGCGGCCTCGCTGGTCGTGGTGATCGGCACGGTCACCGGCGTGCTGGCCGACGGCGGGGGAACGGCGGACGAGGCCGGGCCCAAGGAGACCCGGGTGCCGAGGCTGGAGCCGCTGCCCGCGGTCCCCACACCTTCCGCGTCCGCGAGCCCGTCGAAGTCCCCGAAGCCGTCCACGTCGCCGTCGAAGAAGCCGCGAACGAAGGCACCCAAGGGGAAGGCGCAGTCCTCCGTGTCCAGCGGGCTCTATCTGCACGGCCAGTCCCAGGTGCTCGACTGGGTGCGGGCCAACCGTGACGACCCCCGCCGGCCCCAGATTGAGGCGCAGATAGCCGACCGTCCGGCCGCCGTCTGGTTCGCCGACTACAGCCCCGACACGATCACCTCCCGGGTACGGGCCGTGACCTCGGGCGCCTCGGCACGCGGCCAGGTGCCCACGGTGGTGGCGTACGGCATCCCGGACCGGGACTGCGGCGGGCACTCGCAGGGCGGGGCGCCCGATCTGGGGGCGTATGACGCGTGGATCCAGAAGTTCGCGGCGGGGCTCGGCTCATCCGACGTGATCGTGATACTCGAACCCGACTCGCTGGCCCAGTTCGAGTGTCTCGACGCGGGGCAGCGCAGTGCGCGCTTCGCCTCGCTGGCACGCGCGGGCCGCACCCTGAAGGCGGCCAATCCCCGGGCGCGGGTCTACTACGACGCGGGCCACTCCGGCTGGAACTCCGCGGCGAAACAGGCCTCCGCGCTGCGGCAGGCGGGCGCCGCCTCGGCGGCCTCGTCGGACGGCATCTTCACGAACGTCTCGAACTTCCACCGCACGGACGACGAAGTCGCCTACGCGCAGTCCGTCCTGAACGCGCTCGGCGGCCCGTCCGGTCTCGGCGCCGTGATCGACACCAGCCGCAATGGCAACGGACCGCCGCCCGCCGGCGAGTGGTGCGATCCGGCGGGCCGCAAACTCGGCCGCCCGCCGACGCTCTCCACCGGCCGGTCCCGGATCGACGCGTATCTCTGGATCAAGCTGCCGGGGGAGTCCGACGGCTGCAAGGGCAAACCCGGCACATTCACGCCGAGTTACGCGTACGACCTGGTGACCGGCGGCTGATCAGCTCTTCCGGTCCGCAGCTGATCAGCTCGTCCGGTCCGGAGCGGGGCTCTCGCCCTCGTACCGCGAAGTGCCCTCGTCGAGCAGCGGTTCGCGGCTCTCCTTCATGTACGCGGGGGCGAACGCCCGCAGTACGTGGTACCCGGTGATGACGACCAGCGTGCCCAGGGCGATCCCGCTGAGCTCGAAGGTGTCCGTGAACTTCAGGCTGACCCCGCCGGTGCCGATGATGATGCCCGCCGCGGCCGGCACGAGATTGAGCGGATTGCGCAGATCGACCCGGGAGTTGATCCAGATCTGCGCACCGAGCAGACCGATCATGCCGTAGAGGATCACGGTGATGCCGCCGAGCACACCGCCCGGGATCGCGGCGACGATCGCGCCGACCTTGGGGCACAGTCCGAAGAGCAGGGCGAAGAGCGCCGCGGCCCAGTAGGCGGCCGTCGAGTAGACGCGGGTCGCGGCCATGACGCCGATGTTCTCCGCGTACGTGGTGTTCGGCGGGCCGCCGACGGCGGTGGAGAGCATCGACGCGGCGCCGTCCGCGGAGATCGCGGTGCCCAGCTTGTCGTCGAGGTTGTCGCCGGTCATCTCGCCGACCGCCTTGACGTGCCCGGCGTTCTCGGCGATCAGGGCGATCACCACGGGCAGCGCCACAAGGATCGCGGACCATTCGAAGGACGGGCCGTGGAAGCTCGGCAGGCCGATCCAGTCCGCCTTGCCGACCGCCGACAGATCGAGCCGCCAATGGTCGGTGGGCGCGCCGCCGCCGACCACCGAGTTGATCTTCCCGAAGACTCGGTCGAAGCCCCAGGAGATCGCGTATCCGAAGATCAGGCCGAGGAAGATCGCGATACGGGCCCAGAAACCGCGCAGGCACACCACGGCCAAACCGGTGAACAGCATCGTCAGGAGGGCCACCCACTGGTCCTGCGGCCAGTACGTCGACGCGGTCACCGGCGCCAGGTTGAACCCGATCAGCATGACCACCGCGCCGGTCACCACCGGCGGCATCGCGGCATGGATGATCCGCGCCCCGAACTTCCGTACGGCGAGGCCCACCAGGAACAGTGCGGCACCCACCACGAGCACCGCTCCCGTGACCGTGGCGCTGCTGCCGCCCTGCGCCCGGATGACGGCCGCGACACCCACGAACGACAGCGAACAGCCCAGGTAGCTGGGCACCTTGCCGCGGGTCGCGAGCAGGAAGATGACCGTCGCGACACCCGACATCATGATCGCGAGGTTGGGGTCGAGACCCATCAGGACGGGCGCGACGAACGATGCCCCGAACATCGCCACCACATGCTGCGCACCCAGACCGAAGGTGCGCGGCCAGGTGAGCCGTTCGTCGGGGCGGACCACCGCGCCGGGCGCCGGGGTGCGCCCGTCGCCGTGCAGGGTCCAGCGGACGCCGAGATTCATGGTGGGTGGTCTCTTTCCTCGCGCGGAGCCGTGATGATCTCCGCAATGCTAAGGCGCCGCACATGTGTGCTCTTCTCGACGATGTGTCGGGAACGACGCAGGTGGCGGGGTGCGCGACCGTTCGCAACGACCGAACGAAGGAAACGTTGCGTAATTGGCTGGATCCGGTGAGTGGCGAAAATACTTTTCAGAGGTGTGGACCGCTGGGGCTGCTCGTCAGGGCGCCCTTGGCCCGCTTCGGCGCCTGAACGGATCTCGCCACCTTTCACAGGCTCCCCACATCTCCCACCCCCGGCACTCCACTATGTGATCCGACAGAGCGGGACACACAGGGGCGACTGCCACACCTGGCCTCCCGCAGTGGGAAAGGGACATGTCGTACGGGAGTCGGCACGCCCCTTCCGGGGAGGGATCCATTCCGCAATGAACCGCAAGCTGCGCAGAGCCGCACTCGCCCTGACCACGGCGTCGCTGGCCCTGGCAACCGTCACACCCCTCGAAGCCGCGGCCGCCGACCCCGTACCGCGCATCGATCTGAAGATCCTGGTCGTGAGCGACGGCGGCCCCGCGACGGCCGCGATCGCCGCCGAACTCGACGGCGCCGGCACGCCCTACACGCTCGTGGACCTCGGCCGCGCCGACCGTCCTGCCATCAATGCCGCCTTCCTTTCGGACACCGTCTCCGGGCGGCCCCGCGCCAAGTTCCAGGCGGTCGTGCTGCCGAACGACAACCCGTTCGGTGAGGGCTCGGCCGAGATGGCCGCGCTCGCCACGTACGAGAAGAAGTTCGCGATCCCGCAGGTCGACGCCTACACCTACGCCCGTCCCGAGGTGGGACTCGACTACCCGGTGAACGGTGGCTACAGCGGATCGCTGGACGGCGCGAAGGCACAGGTGACCGCCGCAGGCAAGGCCGGTCCTTTCGGCTATCTCGACGGCGCCGTGCCCTTCGAGGACAACTCGCCGACGGTGGGCGAGAGTTACGCCTTCGCGGCCAAGCCCCTCGCGGGCGCCGACTTCACCTCGTACGTCGAGGTGCCGCTGCCGCAGAGCCAGGAGCGCGGCACCATCGTCGGCGAGTACCGGCACGACGGCCGGCGCGAACTGGTCGTGTCCTTCGTCTACAACCAGCACCAGCAGCAGTACCGGCTGCTCGCGCGCGGCATCGTGGGGTGGATGACCCAGGGCGTCCATCTGGGCCTGAACCGCAACTACTTCGCCGTGCACGTCGACGACGTCTTCGGCGCCGACGACCGCTGGGACAGCGCGCTCAACTGCACCCCCGGCGACGTCGACTGCCAGCCGGGGCAGGGCGTACCGCGGCCGATCCGGATGACGGCCGACGACGCGCGGTACGCGGCCCAGTGGTCCACGGAGCGGAAGTTCACGCTCGACATGGTCTACAACGGCGGCGGCAGCGTCCGGTACAAGGCGGAGAACGGCGGCAGCGACCCCCTCGCCCAGCAGCTGCTCGCCGACAAGGCCCGCTACCGCTGGGTCAACCACACCTACGACCACCCCTATCTCGGGTGCGTACAGGACGTCTCCGTGGTGCCCTGGGTGTGCGCCAAGAACGCCGACGGCAGCGTCAAGTACGTGACCCGGTCGGTGATCGCCGCGCAGATCCGCGACAACCGGAACTGGGCGGTGAACGCCGGACTGTCGCTGCAGAGCGACGAGTTGGTGACCGGCGAGCACTCCGGCCTCAAGACGCTCCCGCAGCAGCCCGCGGACAATCCGAACCTCGCGGGCGCCCTCTCGGACACCGGCATCCGCAGCCTCGCGTCGGACAACTCGCGCGAACGGCAGCAGCGCACCCTCGGACCCGCCACGACCGTGCCGCGCTATCCGATGAACGTCTTCTACAACGCGGCCCGCGCCGCCGAGCAGATCGACGAGTACAACTGGATCTACACCCGCAAGGCGGACGGCGGCAGCGGCATCTGCGAAACCGCCGCCAACACCACCTGCCTGGAAGCGCCGTTGGACCCCGTCACCGGGTACACGGACTACATCGTGCCGCTGGAGACACGGATCGCGTTGTCCCACGCACTCGCCAACGACCCGCGCCCGCACTTCATCCACCAGTCGAACCTGGCCGAGGACCGCATCGCCTACCCGGTCCTGAACGCGATCATCGCCGCGTACGAAGGCCTCTACGCGGACAGCGCACCGCTGGTGAACCTGCGCCAGAAGGACATCGGCGCGGAACTGACCGAGCGCGCGGCCTGGGACACGGCCGTGCGGGCGGGCCGGATCACCGCCTACCGGATCGGCAACACCGTCACCGTGCAGGCCCCGGCCGGGGTGAAGACCACCGCGACCATGCCGGCCGGCACCCGGCAGAACCTGCTCCTTGGCACCGCCCCGTTCGGCACGGCCTACGCGGGCTCGCTGTCCGGACGCGTCTCACCGGCCCTGCTGCAGACCCAGATCACCCTCACCGTGCCGGGGACGGCGACCACCGCCCTGACCACGGAAGCGGCCCGGCCCGTGGCCGAACCGGCCGGTGAGCTGCCGGCGCCCAAGGGCGTCCGCCGGCACGTTCCGTACGGCGTGACGCGCTGACGACGCCGCCCGTGAGGGCGGCACCGCCTCTACGAACTGCCCGTACGACCTGTAGGAACCGGCCGTACGACCCGTACGACCTGTACGAACCGGCCGTACGACCCGTACGACCCGTACGAGTCGCTCGATCCGTTCCGACGCACCAGCGGTCCTGGTGCCGGGAGACCCGCCGCTCCCGGCACCGGCCGTATCGCACGCCTGCCGCAACGAGGCCGCCAGGCCCGTGGGCGACAGACCCCGGGGGAGCAGAACCATGCCACCGTCACACCTGCCGTACTCCGGTACGGCACGGGTCACCTTGCTGACCGAAGGCACCTATCCGCACAGCCATGGCGGCGTGAGCGTCTGGTGCGACCAACTCGTCCGCGGCATGCCGGACTTCGAGTTCCGCGTCACGGCCGTCACCGGCACGGGACGCGAGCCACTGCTGTGGGAGCTGCCCTCCCACGTAGCCGAGCCCGTCACCGTCCCGCTCTGGGGCCCCGCCCCCGCCGGACGGGCGCCGCGCGGGCGCCGGCTGCGACAGATCCTCTCCACGTACGAGCTGTTCCTGACCGCGCTGCTCGACCCGGCCGTCGAACGGTACTTCGGGCTCGCGCTCCACGGCCTGGCCGCGGTGGCCCGCGAGGGACGGCTCGGGCCCGCACTGCGCACCGAACAGGCCCTGCGGGTCCTGGCCGACGTCTGGAACCGGACGGACCTGCCCGTCTCCGCCGCACGGCCCACGCTGCACGACGCCCTCACCGCCACCGAACTCCTGGAGCACGCCCTGCGCCCGCTCGCCGCCGAGCCGCCCCGCGACGGGGTGGCGCACGCGGTCAGCGGGGGCCTCGCGGTGCTGCCCGGGCTGGTGGGCCGGCAGCTGTACGGAGTGCCGCTGCTCCTGACCGAGCACGGGGTGTACCAGCGCGAGCGCTACCTCGGCTATCGCAGCGGTGCCTATGCCTGGCCGGTGAAGTGCCTGATGCTCGGCTTCTTCCGGCTGCTGGCCGAGGAGTCCTACCGGGCCGCCGCGCTCATCACCCCGGGCAACCGCTACAACCGCCTGTGGGAGGGGCGCGGCGGGGCCGCACCCGGAGCGATCCGCACCGTCTACAACGGCGTGGACCCGGCGGCCTTCCCGCCCGCGGGCCCCGAGCCCGCCGTGCCCACGCTCAGCTGGGCCGGCCGGATCGACCCGATCAAGGACCTGGAGACACTGATCAGGTCCTTCGCGCTGGTACGGGCCGAACTCCCGCAGGCGCGGCTGCGGTTGTTCGGCGGCACCCCGCGGGGCTCGGAGGGATACCGGGAGAAGTGCACGGCGCTCGCCGCCGAGCTCGGACTCGGCGAATCCGTCTCGTTCGAGGGGCGCGTCGACGACATCCTGGAGGCCTACGCGGCCGGCAACGTGGTGATGCTGTCCAGCATCAGCGAGGGCTTCCCGTTCACCCTGATCGAGGCGATGTCCTGCGGCCGCGCCACCGTCTCCACCGATGTGGGCGGCGTACGCGAGGCCGTCGGCGACAGCGGACTCGTCGTCCCGCCGAGGGAGCCCGCCGCGATGGCGCGCGCGGCGCTCGAGCTGCTGCGCGATCCCGCGAGGCGGGCCGCGCTGGGGGAGAGCGCCCGGCTGCGGGTGATCGAGCAGTTCACGCTGCGCCGCACCATCGAGGCCTTCCGCGCCGTCTACCAGGAACTCGCCGCGCCGGACAGCGCGTGGAGCGCCGGCCAGGCCTCCGAAGGAGCCCTCGCGTGAGCGGCCCGCTGCGCCTGCTGCCCGGCGACGGGGACGATCTGCCGGCGCTGCCGCGCGAGCGCACCGGACCGGTCCGTCCCGCCTGGGCCGCCGATCCGGTCGACGAACTCGCCGAACGCCTCGTCGAGCAGATCGCCGTCGCCACCCACCCCGACGAGGTGGCCGCACTCCTCGAATCGGACGGCCTCACCGCCGAACGGGTCGAGCGGCAGTACGGACGGTCCGACCTGTTCGCCCTCGCCGAGGACCTCTACGACCGTGTGCCACGCCACCACCCCTCGCCGCCTGCCGGCACCGACCCATGGCGCGCGGACCCGTTGCGTTGCGCCGTGCGCGGACTCGTCTTCGCCCTGCCGGGGCTCGCCTACGTGCTCGCCGTCCCGCTGCGGCACGGGCGCCAGGACCTGACCGGGCTCGTCGCGGCCGCCCTCCTCGCCTGGGCCGTGAACCAGGGGCTCAGCCACCGCGCCCATCTGCGGCTCGCGACCGAGGGGCGGGCCGGCGCGGCGCGCACCCTGCGCGTCGGCGCACCGGCCGGCGCGCTGGTGAGCGCAGGACTCGGCACCGCCCTGTCCGGACCGACCCTCGCGGGCGCCTTCGCCGCGGGACAGTCCGTGTACCTGGCCGCGGCGAGCGCGCTGCTGGTCCTCGGGCGCGAACGGGCGCTGCTGCTCAGCCTGTTGCCCCTGGCGGCGGGTGCGGGAGCGACGCTCATATGGATGCTGCCGGTGGCCGCCGTCCTCGTGGTGCTGTTCGGCACCGTGGCACTGAGCGTCGGTGCCGCCTGGGGCGCCCTGCGTGCGGCGCTGCGCACCGGCGAGAAGACACCGTGCACCGTGCCGGTGTTCTCCTCCCTGCCGTACGGCCTGTTCGGGCTCGCGGCCGGCGTGCTCGTCGTCCTGGCCGGCGCGCTCGACGCCCTTACGGTCGTGGTGCTCACCCTCAGCATGGGCTTCGCCGAATGGGTGCTCTACCGCTACCGGTCGCTGACGGTGGCCGCGCTGCGGTCCACCACCGACCTGCGCGGATTCGCGCGCGGCTCCGGCCGGGCGCTCGCCCTGTGCCTGGGCGGGTACGTCGGCCTCCTCGGGTGCGCGGCACTGATCGCGGGGACCGGGCCCTTCGCCTTGATCGGCCTGGGCGCCGTGTTCTGGACGGCGCTGCTGCTGCAGGCGTTCTCCGTGTCCTGGTTCCCGGCCCTCGTCACGCTCGCCGCGGCAGGCACGCAGGCCGCGGCGTGGCACGTCGAACTCCCCGGCGCACCAGTGCAGTTGATAAGTACCGCCCTGGCCGCGGCCGTCCTGACGGTCGGCGCCCTCCGGCTGCTCGCCCGCCCCAGCGCCCACCGCTGAATCCAGCGTCCACCGCCGAATCCAGCGTCCACCGCCGAACCCGGCGCCGGGGCCCCGCACCGGCCGGGCGTCCGGACCACTATCCCGTACTCATCCCAGGAGCAACGACCGTGACCTCACCCGCACTTGTCGCCGTCACCGGCGCCGAAGGCTTCATCGGCTCGCACCTCACCGAAGCGCTCGTCGCCGCCGGGCACCGGGTCCGTGCGATGGCCCAGTACAACTCCTTCTCCTCGTACGGATGGCTGGAAACCCTCGCGCCCGACGTGCTCGACCAGGTCGACATCGTCCTCGGTGACGTCCGCGACCCCGGCTCGGTGCAAGCCCTCACCGAAGGCACCGAGGCCGTTTACCACTTGGCGGCGCTGATCGCGATCCCGTACTCCTACCAGGCGCCGCACAGCTACGTGGACACCAACGTCACCGGCACGCTCAACGTCCTGGAAGCGGTACGGCGCCAGGAGATCCCGCGCCTCGTGCACACCTCGACCAGCGAGACGTACGGCACCGCGCAGACCGTGCCGATCACCGAGGACCACCCCATCAACACCCAGTCCCCGTACGCCGCTTCGAAGGCGGGCGGCGACCGGCTCGCCGACAGCTACCACGCGAGCTTCGCCACCCCGGTCGTCACCCTGCGGCCGTTCAACACCTTCGGGCCGCGCCAGTCGATGCGCGCCGTGATCCCCACGGTCATCGGCCAGGTAGCCGCCGGGGCGGGGACCGTCACCCTGGGAGACCTGCGGCCCACCAGGGACTTCCTGTACGTGAAGGACACGGCGCAGGCGTTCCTCGCCGTGGGCACCGCGCCCGCCGAGCAGGTGGTCGGCCGCACCTTCAACGCCGGTACGGGCGAGGAGATCTCGGTCGGTGACCTCACCCGGCTCATCGGCAAGCTGATGGACACCGAACTCGACGTACGCGAGGACGCCGAGCGCATCCGGCCCGCGAACTCCGAGGTCATGCGCCTCGTCGCCGACGCCTCCCGGCTGCGCGCCGCCACCGGCTGGGAACCGGGCCACACCCTGCAGTCCGGGCTCGCAGACACCATCGACTTCTTCCGCGACCCCGCGCACCTCGCCCGCTACAAGACCGGCATCTACAACATCTGACCGCGCCGGGCCCCGACGGGGCGCGGCAGTCCACCACCAGCACGACCGACAGGGGGAGACCCATGCACGCAGTGATCCTCGCCGGGGGCAAGGGCGTCAGGCTGCGCCCGTACACCACCGCGCTGCCCAAACCGCTCGTCCCGATCGGCGACCAGCACGCAATCCTCGAGATCGTGCTCCGCCAGCTCGCCGCCGCCGGATTCACCAGCTGCACCGTGGCCATCGGCCACCTCGGGCACATCATCCGCGCCTACGTGGGCGACGGGAGCCAGTGGGGGCTGCGCATCGACTACGCGGCCGAGGACAGCCCGCTGGGCACCATGGGGCCGCTGCTGCCGATGCTCGACCAACTGCCCGAGCACTTCCTCGTGATGAACGGCGACATCCTCACCGACCTCGACTACGGGGACGTGCTCCACCGGCACGCCGCCTCCGGCGCACCGCTCACCGTCGCCACGTACGCCCGCAAGGTAGCCATCGACTTCGGCGTCCTGACCACGGAGTCCGGCCGGATCGTCTCCTTCGCCGAGAAGCCGAGCCTCGACTACCGGGTCTCCATGGGCGTGTACGGCCTGTCCCGGGCGACCCTCGCCGGGTACACGCCGGGCCTGCCGCTCGGCTTCGACGAGCTCGTGCTCGACCTGCTCGCCGCCCGGAGGCCGCCGCACGCCTACGAGTTCAGCGGCTACTGGCTGGACATCGGCCGCCCCGACGACTACGACCGGGCCAACGCGGAGTTCACCACGCACCGCGGTGTGCTCCTCAAGGGGGCGTGATCGCCGCCATGCGCGTACTCATCCTGGGCGCCGGGGGGTTCCTCGGCCGGCACACCGCCGAGCGGCTGCGCGCCCTGCCGGGTGTCCGGCTGCTCGTCGGGGGCCGCTCGCCGGACGCCGACGTGACACTCGACCTGACCGCCGACCCCGCACTCCTCACCGACGCCGTGTACGCCGCGGCGCCCGACGCGGTGGTCAACTGCGCGGGCCTCGTGGCCGGCAGTGCCGTCCGTCTGACCGACCTCAACGCGCGCGGGCCGGCCGCACTGTGCGAGGCCCTGCAGGAGGCGGCGCCCTCGGCGCGGCTCGTGCACTTCGGCTCCGCGGGGGAGTACGGGCCCACCGCGACGCGCGTACCGGTCGCGGAGGACGCGCCGACCAGGCCTCAGACGCCTTATGGCGCAACGAAGTTGGCAGGCACGGTGGCCGTGGCGGCCGCGGGCCTTGACGCCGTGGTGCTGCGGGTCTTCAACCCGGTCGGGCCGGGGGCGCCGACCGCGGGGCTGCCCGGCCGGCTGGCCGCCGAGCTCCTGCGGGCCGGACCCGGAGGAGCCGTACGCGTAGGTGATCTGTCCGCGTACCGGGACTTCGTGGACGCCCGGGACGTGGCCGAGGCCGTCGCGCTCGCCGTGTGCGCGCCGGGACCGCTGCCGGCCGTCCTGAACATCGGCAGCGGACGCGCGACCCCGGTGCGCGAGTTGGCCCACCGGTTCGTCGAGGTGTCCGGGCACTCGGGCCCGCTGGAGGAGACCGGCGACGGCTCGGCCCGTTCGGGCGCCGTCTCCTGGAGCTGCGCGGACATCGGTGCGGCGCGGGCCGCGCTCGGCTGGCAGCCGCGCCGCATGCTGGCCGAGTCCGTCACGGATCACTGGCATGAGCTGGCATCCGTCAGGACCGGGGCGGTCCGTTGACCGCTGGGGGACTGCTGGTGCCGATGTACGTGCATCCGGCCGTCGATCCCGGCGCCTGGGAGCGGTTGGCGCTCCGCGCCGACCTGCTCTACGGCGTGATCGTCAACGTCGCCGACGGGCCGGGCGACACCCGCGAACCGTCCTTCGCCGCCGCTGCCCGCGATCTGCGGGCGGCGGGGGTACGGCTGTTCGGCTACGCCGACACCGACTACGGCCGCCGTCCCCGGCGGGAGGTCATCGCCGACCTGGAGCGCCACCGCGACTGGTACGGAACCGAGGGCTGCTTCCTCGACCAGGCCGCGGCCGAGGCCTCCTGTCTGCGCCACTACCGGCGCATGGCGCGCACGGCCCGCGCCCGCGGCCTGGAGACCGTCGTCCTCAACCCCGGAGTGCACCCGGCGCCCGGGGACCCCCCGGCGGCCGGCGGCCTGGTGGGGGGCGGGGGGGGCGGGGGCGGGGATGGCGACGCCCCCTCGCCGCCCCGGTGGACCGCCTCCTATCCGCCCGAGCGTTTCTGCCACCTGGTGCACGGGGTGCCCCAGGGACTGTGCGGCGTGGCCGTCCGTACGGCACGGCTGCGGGGCGCCGCGGTGTCCTGCGCGGTGCCCGGGCACGGCGCCAATCCGTGGGCGCAGCCGCCACCGCTCGCCGCCGCAGGGCCCGCCACGGACACTGGACCATGACCCGCGGCCCGCTCCGGTTCCTGCCCCTTGTGCTCACACTCGCCCTGCTCGCGGCCTGTGCGGCGCCCGCAGCCGACCCGGACCCGCGCCCTGGTGAGCGCTGGCGCCCCGCGCAGGGCACGGCCTGGCAGTGGCAGCTCGACGGGCGCCTGGACTTCGGCGTGGACGTCCCGGTGTACGACATCGACGGATTCGAGAACGACGCCGCGACCGTGCGCAGACTGCATGACGCCGGGCGCAAGGTCATCTGCTACCTCAACGCCGGTGCCTGGGAGTCCTTCCGCCCCGACCACCGGGACTTCCCCGCCGCCGTCCTCGGACGTCCCAACGGCTGGCCCGGTGAACGCTGGCTGGACATCCGGCGCGTCGACGTCCTGCGTCCGCTCATGGCCAAGCGGTTCGACCTGTGCCGGGCCAAGGGCTTCGACGCGGTGGAACCCGATCTGATGGACGGCTACCTCAACGACACCGGGTTCCCGCTCACCGCCCGGCACCAGCTCACGTACAACCGCATGCTGGCCGGGCTCGCCCACGCGCGGGGCATGTCGGTCGGCCTCAAGAACGATCTGCCGCAGATCCCGCAGCTGGTGGGCGACTTCGACTTCGCGGTGAACGAGGAGTGCTTCCAGTACGACGAGTGCGCGGCGCTCAAGCCCTTCGCCGACGCGGGCAAGGCCGTACTGCATGTCGAGTACGCCGTGCCGCCCGCCGAGTTCTGCCCCCGGACCCGGGCCCTCGGCTTCAGCTCGATGGCCAAACGGCTCGACCTCGGGGCCGGGCGGGGCCCCCCCTGCGGGGGGGCGCCACCCCCCCCGGGGCCCCCCCCGCGGCCCCCCGGG
>NZ_JAEIMH010000018.1:62269-112006 GCF_016464295.1 Streptomyces sp. N35
GGCGGCGCCCCTGCTGAGGGGCGGCGCCACGCACCGAGGTCCAGCCCGATGACCCGTCAGGCCCGAGGACTCGCCTCCGGCAGCGGTGCGTCGCTCGGCGCGTCCTTGTCGCGGCCGGCCGAGCGGAGCACGCCGGCGAACAGGATCAGGCCGACGGCCAGGGTGGTGACCAGGGCGAACGACACCATCAGCGAGGTGGCGTCGGCGACGGCGCCGATGGCCGAGGGGGCGATGAGCCCCGAGGTGTACGTGATGGTCGCGACGCCCGCGATGGCCTGGCTCGGGTTGGGACCGCTGCGCCCCGCGGCGGCGAACGCGAGCGGCACGACCACCGCGATCCCCAGACCCATCATGCCGAAACCGGTCATAGCGACGGCCGGATGGCCGGCGAAGACGACCAACAGGCCGCCCCCGGTGGCCAGTACACCGCCGGCGCGCACCGTGGGCACCGGTCCGAAACGGTCGACGATCCTGTCCCCGGCGATCCGCGCGACGGCCATGGTGAGAGCGAAAGCCGTGGTGCAGGCGGCGGCGAGGCCGGCCGACGTCTCCAGTTCGTCCTTGAGGTAGACCGCGGACCAGTCCAGGCTCGCGCCCTCGGCGAACACCGCGCAGAAGCCCACGGCGCCGATGAGCAGCGCGGACTTGGGCGGCAAGGCGAACCGCGGCGGCGCATCCTCCTCGGGCGAGCTCGGCGGATCGAGCACATAGCGGCACACGAGCAGACCGAGCACCGTGAGGACAGTCGCGGCGAGCAGGTGGTGGATGCGGGCGTCGGCGCCCAGGTGCGCGGCGAACGTGCCGCCGGCCGAGCCGATCAGGGCGCCCACGCTCCACATGCCGTGCAGTCCGGACATGATCGAACGGCCCATCCGGTTCTCGGTCTCGAGGCCGATCGCGTTCATCACCACGTCGGACATGCCGGAGGTGGCGCCGTACACGAAGAGCGCCATGCACAAGGTGAGCAGGCCGGGGGCGAGCGACGGCAGGGTGAGCGACAGGGTCCACAGCGCGAGGAGCACCCGCAGCGCGGCACGGGCGCCGAAACGGTGGCTGATCGCGGCGGCCAGCGGCATCGCGACGGACGCGCCGAGCGCGGGGAACGCGAGGGCGAAGCCGAGCTGTCCCGCGCTGAGCCCGGCATGGTCCTGGATCCAGGGGATCCGGGTCGCGAACGAACCGGTGACCGCACCGTGCACACAGAACACGGCGGCCACGGCGTACCGCGCCCGTATCAACTCCCTTGGTATCAAGGTCGCTTCACTCATCATTCCCCTCCCGGCATACAGAATCCGCGCTGCCGACGTAAACTATCAGGAACCCTGCCTGATAAATAGCGGCTCTGTTGCTCCGCCGGTCACGCACTGATCTGGAAGGATCCCCGGCATGCCCGCCTCCCCCCGCACCGCCCGAGCGATCAACGACCGGCTCGCGCTGCGTCTGCTCCACGAGCGGGGCCCGCTCACCGCTGGGCAGCTGAAGGACCTGACGGGCCTGTCCCGGCCGACGGTCGCGGATCTCGCCGAGCGGCTGCAGAGCGCCGGACTGATCGGTGTGGTCGGTGAGGCGGGCGCCGAACGGCGAGGGCCCAACGCGAAGGTGTACGGGATCGTGGCGGACATCGCCCATCTCGCGGCGCTCGACGTGCGCACCATGGGCGTCTCCGTAGTGGTGTCCGATCTACTCGGGACCGTGCTCGCCGAGGCGGCGCTGCCGATCGACGAGACCGGTGGCACGGAGATCGCCGTGGAGCGTGCCGTGGCGCTCCTCGAGGAGACCGCGCGCAGCGCGGGCGCCCGGGAGCTGCACAGCGTCGGCATCGGTGCGCCGGGACTGATCGACCCCGTGACCGGCGAACTGCGCGATTCGAGCGGCCTGCCCGCCTGGCACCGCCGCTTGGTGGCCGCACTGCAGAAGGAACTCCCGGCGACCGTGCTCGTCGAGAACGAGACGAACCTCGCCGCCGTCGCCGAACGCAGGGCGGGCGCGGCCCGCGACCGGGACACGTTCGTCCTGCTGTGGCTCGGCCACGGCGTGGGCGCCGCCGTGCTGCTCGACGGGCGGCTGCGGCGAGGGGCTTCGGGCGGCGCGGGCGAGCTGGGGTTCCTGCCCGTACCCGGTACCTCGGGACTGCCGTCGGCGGTCGACTGCGGCGGCGGCTTCCACTCGCTGGCCTCGTCACTGGCGATCGTCGAACTCGGCGCGGAACACGGGGTGTTCGGGCCCTCGCAGGACGGTCCGGGACCGGCCGGTGAGGGAGTGGTCCGCTCGGCGGTGGCGGCGCTCGCGGCGTCGGGCTCCGAGAACCGGACCGCCGTCATGGCGCCGCCCGTCGAGCCGTCCGCCGCCCATGCCTTCCTCGGCGCCCCCGCCGACCGCGTCGCCCCCGCCCGCCCCCCCACCGCCGCGGGCCTCCGCCCCCGCCGTGGGGTGCTCGTCTCCGCCACCGCGGCGGTCATCGACCCCGGCTGTGTGGTGCTCGGCGGCGAGATCGGCTGCGCCGGCGGCGCCGAACTCGCCCACCGTGTCGAGGAACGCGTCGCCGCGCTCTCCCCGCTGCGCACGGAGGGGCGCGCGGGGGAGCTGGGCGGCGGGGCCGGGCCTGGGGGG
Organism: Streptomyces sp. N35; assembly: GCF_016464295.1. Classification (NCBI taxonomy): domain Bacteria; kingdom Bacillati; phylum Actinomycetota; class Actinomycetes; order Kitasatosporales; family Streptomycetaceae; genus Streptomyces; species Streptomyces sp. N35. The sequence continues at coordinate 64,880 of NZ_JAEIMH010000018.1, forward strand.
GCCCCGCTCGGCGCCCCGGGGGGGGGGCCGGGGGCGCTGTTCCCTTCGGAACCGTGAGCCTTGTCCTGGAAGTCCTTGTCCTGGGAGTCCCTGCCCTGGGAGTCCTTCGCCGGGGAGTCCTTGGCCACGTGGCGCTCCAGGTACTCGTCGAACGTCACCTTGCCCACGGCCCGCTCGGGCGCGAGATGCCCGCCCTGCACGAAGCCGTGATAGGTCTTCCCGGTCAGCGGCACCTCGACGATCCGGCGGCGCCTGCCCTTCGCGGCGAGGTACTGCTCGGCCATGTGCCGCAGGGTCAACACCTCGGGGCCGCCCATGTCGTCCACGTGCCCGAGGGGGTTGCCGTTCGCCAACTCGCCCATGCGAGCGGCCACTTCCTCCGTGGCGATCGGCTGGCTGCGTGCGCCCTTCGGCACGAACAGCAGCGGTGGCTTGGCCAGTGGCTCGAGTACCTGGACCACAAGATCGTGGAACTGAGTGGTGCGCAGGGTCGTCCAGCCGAGCCCCGAGTCCTCGATCAGCCGCTCGACCCGGAGCTTCGTGCGGTAATAGCCGAGCGGTACGACATCCACGCCGACGATCGAGATGTAGACGAGATGACGGACCTCCGCCTTCTTGCAGGCGGCGATCAGGTTCTGCGCCGCCGCGACGTCGGCGCCCTTCCTCGGCGTCGTCGCGCAGTGCACCACCACCTCCGCCCCGGACGTGGCCTGGCCCAGGCCCGCGCCCGTCAGCAGATCGGCCGCCCACCAGTCGGATCGCCTGCTCATGGCCCGTACGTCATGTCCGGCGCCGCGCAGCAGCTGCGTCAGGGGTTTGCCGAGGGTGCCGGTAGCTCCGGTCACCAGGATCGTGCTCATCGCGCCCTCCTTCGAGAGGTCTCACGGAGACCTCACAGAGATGGAGCTCTTCGCAGGACCTTTCAGCCTGGCAGAGCGGCGGCATATTGGCCCTGGCACCTACAAGACAAACGCAAACCCGCTGTGAGCCAGCCCACAGGCGCTCGCTCGTATGGCCGACGATCAGGCGTGGCACACTGGCTGTGTACCAGCAGCAGCGCACTCCGGGGTCGGTGTAATTCCGAACCGGCGGTTACAGTCCGCGACCCGGTCACCTCCAGTGACCGGTTGACCAGGTGAAATTCCTGGACCGACGGTGAAAGTCCGGATGGGAGGCAGTGCGCGGCGGGCAGGCACGTCTTTCGTGTACGCCGCCGACCGTTCGACCTTTGCCAGTCAAAGATCGTCGCCGTCCGGCGTTCCCGAAGTGCTTCTGCCCGTGATCTCTGTCGTCATCGACAGGCCCCGGAGTCCGTGCCCTTTTGAGGCAGGAGGACCCGGTGGCCCCCACCGCAGCCGAAGCACAGGCGATGCGCCGTGCTGTCGCGCTCGCCGCGCGCGGACTCGGCTCCACCAGCCCCAACCCGGTCGTCGGCTGCGTCATCCTCGACGCCCGCGGCACGGTCGTCGGCGAGGGCTTCCACGAACAGGCGGGCGGCCCGCACGCCGAGGTGCACGCGCTGCGCGCTGCCGGTGACAAGGCCCGCGGCGGTACCGCACTGGTCACCCTCGAACCCTGCAACCACACCGGACGCACCGGCCCCTGCGCCCAGGCGCTGATCGAGGCCGGAATCGCGCGGGTGGTGTACGCGGTGAGCGACCCCGACCCCACCGCTACGGGCGGCGCGCAGACTCTGCGTACCGCCGGGGCCGACGTCGAGGCGGGACTGCTCGAGGACGAGGCGCGCGCCGGCAACATCGCCTGGCTCACCGCCGTCAAGACCGGCCGCCCGTACGTCACTTGGAAGTACGCCGCCACGCTCGACGGCCGGATCGCCGCGGCCGACGGCACCAGTCGCTGGATCTCGTCGGCCGAGTCCCGTGCCGACGTCCACCGGCTGCGCGCCGAGTGCGACGCCGTGGTCGTGGGCTCCGGCACGATGCGCGCCGACGACCCGCACCTCGCCGTGCGCGGCATCGACGGCGCCGCACAGCCGCTGCGGGTCGTCATCGACACCGAGGCCGCCGCGGTGAAGCCCGGCGCCCGGATCCTCGACGACTCGGCACCGACGCTGATCGCCGTCGCCGAGGACGCCACCACCGACCTGCCCGATGTCGTACGGCTCCCGCGCGCCGCACGGGGGTTGGACATCCCGGCCCTGCTCGACGCCCTGTACGCCCGCGGTGTCCGTTCCGTCCTGCTCGAAGGCGGCCCGACGCTCGCGGGCGCCTTCGTGGCGGCCGGCGCGGTCGACCGCGTCATCGGCTACCTCGCCCCCGTCCTGCTCGGCGCGGGCCGGGCGGCGCTCGCCGACGCCGGAATCAGCACGATCACCGACGCGTTGCGGCTCGACGTGACCGAGACCGTACGGATCGGACCCGACCTCCGTATCACCGCCGCTCTGTCCCCGAAGGAGTCCTGAGGATGTTCACCGGAATCGTCGAAGAACTGGGTGAGATCACCGCCGTGGAACAGCTCGGCGACTCCTGCCGGTTCCGTGTGCGCGGCAAGGTCGTCACCGAGGGCGCCGGTCACGGCGACTCCATCGCGGTCAACGGCGTATGCCTGACCGTCGTCGAATACGGCGACGACTGGTTCACCGCCGACGTCATGGAGGAGACCCTCAAGCGCTCCAGCCTCGGCGCGCTTGCCGAGGGCTCCCGGGTGAACCTGGAGCGTCCGACCGCCGTCGGCGCCCGGCTCGGCGGCCACATCGTGCAGGGTCACGTGGACGGCACCGGCGCGATCCTGGAGCGCACCCCGTCCGAGAACTGGGAGATCGTCAAGATCGCGCTCCCGGCCGGACTCTCGCGCTACGTGGTCGAGAAGGGCTCCATCACCGTGGACGGCGTCAGCCTCACCGTGGTCGAGGCCGCCGCCGACCACTTCACCATCAGCCTCATCCCGACGACCCTCGCGCTCACCACGCTCGGCATCAAGCAGCCCGGCGACCCGGTGAACCTCGAGGTCGACATCATCGCCAAGTACGTCGAGCGGCTGCTCGGCGACCGCGCCACCACGACCGTCACGGGGGACTCCAAGTGAGCGTGCTCGATTCGCTGAACACCGAGGCCTTCACCGCCTTCGGCCAGCACATCCTCTGGTCCGACATGATCGGCAACACCTTCGGCCTCGCGGCTCTCGCCCTCGGCTGGAAGCGCTCGGTGTGGACCTGGCCCGTCCAGTTCGCCGCCGGCCTGATCCTCTTCGGAGCCTTCGCCGGACACCTCACGGGCAGCGCGGGCAAGCAGGTCGTGGTGATGATCGTGGCCGTCATGGGCTGGATCGCCTGGACCCGCGGCCGCAAGGAAGCCCAGGACGGCTCCATAGCGGTGCGCTTCGCGACCTGGAAGGAGCGCGGCCTGATGCTCGCGGCCGCGGCCGCGGGCACCGTCGCCGTCGCCCTGCTCTTCAAGGCCTACCCGTCGCTGTCCTGGGACCCGTGGCCGGACGCGTACATCTTCGTCGGCACCATCGTCGCGATGTACGCCCAGGCCCGCGGCATGGTCGAGTTCTGGTTCGCCTGGCTGCTCGTCGACCTCGTGGGCGTCCCGCTGAACTTCGCCAACGGTTACGCCTTCTCCGGATTCGTCTACGTCATCTACGGCGCGCTCGTCCTGTGGGGCATGCGCGACTGGTGGCTGCGCTCGCGCGCCACCGCCCCGGCCCTGGAAGGAGCCCCGGCATGAGCACCGCTGCAGCGTGGTCGGTGGACGAGGACCTGACCCTCGACCCGGTCGAGCAGGCCATCGCGGACATCGCCGCGGGCCGCCCGGTCGTGGTCGTGGACGACGAGGACCGCGAGAACGAGGGCGATCTCGTCATCGCCGCCGAAAAGGCGACGCCCGAGATCATCGCGTTCATGATGAGCGAGTGCCGCGGTCTGATCTGCGCGCCCATGGAGAGCGACGAGCTGGAGCGGCTGCGACTGCCCCAGATGGTCGCCGACAACACCGAGTCGATGAAGACCGCTTTCACCGTCTCCGTCGACGCCTCCGGCGCCCACGGCGTCACCACCGGTATCTCCGCCCGGGACCGCGCCACCACGCTGCGCCTTCTGGCGAGCGGCACCACCGAGGCGTCCGACTTCGTGCGGCCGGGCCATATCTTCCCGCTGCGCGCCCGCGAGGGCGGCGTCCTCGTGCGCAACGGGCACACCGAGGCGGCCGTCGACTTGGCCCGGCTCGCGGGCCTGCGGCCCGCCGGCGCGATCGTCGAGATCGCCGGCGAGGACGGCACGATGCTGCGCCTGCCCGAGCTTGTGCCGTTCGCCCGCAAGCACGGCCTGACGATCATCTCGATCGAGGACCTCATCGCGTACCGCAAGAGCTCCGAGCCGACCGTCCGCCGCGAGGCCGAGGTCCAGCTGCCCACGCAGCACGGCGAGTTCACCGCGTACGGCTACCGCTCGACCGTCGACGGCGTCGAGCATGTCGCGCTGGTGCACGGCGAGATCGGCGACGGCGAGGACGTCCTGGTCCGGATGCACTCCGAGTGCCTCACGGGGGATGTCTTCCACTCGCTGCGCTGCGACTGCGGCCCCCAGCTCGAGGCCGCGATGGACCGTATCCAGGCCGCAGGACGCGGCGTGGTCGTCTATCTGCGCGGGCACGAAGGGCGCGGCATCGGCCTGCTGTCCAAGCTGCGGGCGTACGAGCTGCAGGAGCGCGGCCGCGACACCCTCGACGCCAACCTGGAGCTCGGCCTGCCCGCCGACGCCCGCGACTACGGCGCCGGGGCGCAGATCCTCACCGATCTCGGCGTACGCAGCGTGCGCCTGATGACCAACAACCCGGAGAAGTCCGAGGCGCTCACCCGGCACGGCATGAAGATCAGCGGCCGCGAGGTCGTGGCCCTGCCGGCCGGCGAGCACAACCTGCGCTATCTGCGCACCAAGCGGGACCGCATGGGGCACGACCTGCCCTGGCTCGACGCGCAGTGACGCGGACCTGAGCCACCAGTTACCCACACAGAAGTCACCGACCGAGGAGAAGAGCACGTGAGCGGCAAGGGCGCACCCGAACTCAGCGTGAAGAACTGCGGCGACCTGCGGGTCGCGGTCATCGCCGCGCAGTGGCACGAGAAGGTCATGGACGGTCTCGTCGACGGCGCCCTGCGCGCCCTGCACGAGCTGGGCATCGACGAGCCGACCCTCCTGCGCGTCCCCGGCAGCTTCGAGCTGCCCGTCGTCGCCAAGGTCCTCGCCGGCCGCGGCTACGACGCGATCGTCGCGCTCGGTGTGGTCATCCGCGGCGGCACCCCGCACTTCGAGTACGTCTGCCAGGGCGTGACGCAGGGCCTCACCCAGGTTTCCGTGGACACCGGCGTCCCGATCGGCTTCGGCGTGCTGACCTGCGACACCGAGGAGCAGGCGCTCGACCGCGCCGGTATCGAAGGCTCCACCGAGGACAAGGGCCACGAGGCCGTCACCGCGGCCGTGGCCACGGCGACCACGCTGCGTACCGTCTCGGAACCCTGGCGTTAGGACGGGGCGCGAGGCCGCGTAGAGTAGAGCCATCATGTCCAAGAAGACGTTCGAGGAGCTCTTCACCGAGCTCCAGCACAAAGCAGCCAACGGCGACCCCGCCACCTCCCGTACCGCCGAACTGGTGGACAAGGGTGTGCATGCCATCGGCAAGAAGGTCGTCGAAGAGGCCGCAGAAGTCTGGATGGCCGCCGAGTACGAGGGCAAGGAAGCCGCCGCCGAGGAGATCTCGCAGCTGCTCTACCACGTCCAGGTGATGATGGTCGCGACCGGCGTCACTCTCGACGACGTGTACGCCCACCTCTGAGCCACGCCGCCACCCTCCCGTATCACCTCCCGATCACTTCTACGCAAGGAAGCCGACCTCATGCTGCGCATCGCCGTCCCCAACAAGGGTTCACTGTCCGGACCTGCGTCGGCGATGCTCCATGAGGCCGGCTACCAGCAGCGCAAGGAGTCCAAGGAGCTCGTCCTCGTCGATCCCGACAACGAGGTGGAGTTCTTCTACCTCCGCCCCAAGGACATCGCGATCTACGTGTCCGCGGGCAAGCTCGACATCGGCATCACGGGCCAGGACCTGCTGATCGACTCCGGCGTGAGCGCCGAGACGATCCTGCCGCTCGGCTTCGCCCGCTCCACCTTCCGCTTCGCCGCGAAGCCGGGGGCTGTGCAGAGCCTCGCGGACCTCGCGGGCCGGACGATCGCCACCTCGTACGAGGGAATCGTCGCCAAGTACCTGGCGGAGCAGGGCGTCGACGCCTCGGTCGTGCACCTCGACGGCGCCGTCGGGGCCGCCATCGAGCTGGGGGGCGCCGGCGCCCTCGCCGATGTCGTCGAGACCGGCACCTCGCTGCGCAACGCGGGCCTCGAGGTCTTCGGCGACCCGATCATGAAGTCCGAGGCCGTCGTCATCCGGCGCACCGGCGCGGACACGGAGGACGCCAAGGTGCAGCAGTTCCTGCGCCGCCTGCAGGGCGTTCTCGTGGCCCGCACGTACGTGATGATGGATTACGACTGCCGCGCCGAGCACCTGGACGCCGCCGTCGCCCTGACGCCCGGCCTCGAAGGCCCGACCATCTCGCCGCTGCACAGCGAGGGCTGGGTCGCGGTCCGTGCGATGGTCCTGGCCAAGGAGGCCCAGCGGATCATGGACGATCTGTACGCACTCGGCGCCCGCGCCATCCTCACCACGGCCATCCACGCCTGCCGTCTCTGAACGACGGACGACGGATGACAGGCGACGGACGACGGATTTCGGACTACGGACGACCGTGATGAGCGACCAACTTCCTTCCCTGCCGGTCACGTTCCGGCCCACCCGTACCCGCGCGGTCCTGCTGACCGTCGGGGTCGCCATGTTCGCCGCGATCACGGCGATCGCGCTGATGCTCGAGAAGCTCGGCCCCGGCGAGCGCGCGTCCTTCATCTTCACGGGCGCGGTGCTCTTCGCCGTCCTGGTGCTTCTTTCACGCCCCAAGGTCGTGGCCGACGAAACCGGTGTCACGGTCGTCAACCTGACGCGGCGGCGCCGCCTCGCCTGGGCGGAGATCCTCCAGGTGAACCTGCGCGCGGGCGACCCCTGGGTCTTCCTCAATCTCAGCGACGGCACCAGCCTGCCTGCCCTGGGCATCCAGCCCGGCATCGGCAAGCAGCAGGCGATCCGGGACGCGGGAGCGCTGCGTGCGCTCGCTGAGGCGCACGGCAGCGGACCCGGGTCCGCCTGAACGCTCGAACAGGCCCCCGCCGGGCGAGAACCGGCGGGGGAGCACTGCCACACGACCCGTCGTCGTGATTAATCTGTTGGCAGAGGCGTTGTGCGCGCCCGTCCCACCGAGGTCGAAGCCCCCGGGACCCCTGCGAACCAAGGAGTGACCCCCTCCGCCGATGGACGGATCGTCCGGTAGTACCTGCGCCGCCCCCACCCGACTTTGCGGGGCGGCATGATCATCCCGCTGCTTCTGCTCGCCGCAGCCTTCCTCCTCATCCTCGCCAACGGATTCTTCGTGGCCGCCGAGTTCGGCCTGGTCACGGTGGAACGCCCGGACGCCGAACGCGCCGCCGCAGCGGGCGACCGCAAGGCCCGCCGGGTCGTCGCCGCCCTGCGGGAGCTGTCCTTCCAGCTCTCGGGCACCCAACTGGGCATCACCATCACCTCCCTGGTGGTCGGCATGCTGGCCGAGCCCGCGCTCGGGCATCTCCTCGCCGGTCCGTTCACCGCGATCGGGATACCGCACGGCGCCGTCCCCGGTATCTCCGTGGCCGTCGGCATGCTGCTCGCCTCCGCCGTACAGATGGTGATCGGTGAGCTCGTGCCCAAGAACTGGGCCGTCTCCCGCCCGTTGCAGGTGGCCCGTTTCGTCGCCGGGCCCCAGGGCGCGTTCGCCCGGCTGTTCCGCCCGGTGATCGCCGGCCTGAACGCCGTGGCCAACCGTCTGGTGCGTGCCTTCGGCGTGGAGCCCGCGGACGAGCTGGCCTCCGCTCGTACCCCCGACGAGCTGATGTCCCTCGCCCAGCACTCCGCACAGGCCGGAGCGCTCGAGGCCGACACCGCCGATCTGTTCGTGCGCACCCTGTCGCTGGGTGAGCTGACCGCCCAGCATGTGATGACCCCGCGCGTGAAGGTCAACGCGCTGCAGTCCTCCGCGACCGCAGCCGACGTCGTCAACCTGACGCGGGCGACCGGGCTTTCGCGCTTCCCCGTCTACCGGGACAAGATCGACGAGATCATCGGCATGGCGCATCTCAAGGACGCCCTCGCCGTACGCGTCCAGGAACGCGGCCGCACCCCGGTCGGCCGGATCGCCCGACAGCCCCTCCTCGTCCCCGAGACCCTGCCCGTCCAGCAGCTGCTGCGGCAGCTGCGCCGCGAGCAGCCGATCGCCGTGGTCGTCGACGAGTACGGCGGCACGGCGGGTGTGGTCACTCTGGAGGACATCGTCGAGGAACTCGTCGGCGAGGTACGCGACGAGCACGACAAGGCCGTGTCGCCCGAGCTCGCCGCCGCCCCCGCAGAGGACGGCAGACCCGCATGGGACGCCGACGGCAGCTGCCGGGTCGACATCCTGCAGCGGATAGGGCTCCAGGTCCCCGAAGGGCCGTACGAAACCGTCGCCGGCCTCGTCGCCGACCTGCTCGGCCGGATCCCCGCCCCGGGTGACCGGGCCGAACTCCCGGGCTGGCGCCTTTCCGTGCGCCAGGTCGGGCACAACCGGGCCGAACGCGTACGCCTCGTACGGACTGCCGCACGACCGCTGGAGGCAGCCCGATGAGCGCGCTGCAACTGCTGTTCGCCCTGCTCCTCGTGCTCGGCAACGGCTTCTTCGTCGGCGCCGAGTTCGCCCTCGTCTCCGTACGCCGCAGCCAGATCGAGCCGTACGCCAAGGATTCGGCACGGGCCCGCCGCGTTCTGTACGGCCTTGAGCATCTGCCGCAGATGATGGCCGCCGCCCAGTTCGGCATCACCATCTGCTCGCTGACGCTCGGGGCGGTCGCCGAGCCGACGGTGGCGCACCTCCTGGAACCCGTCTTCCATGCGCTGCACGTCCCGGACGGCCTGATCCACCCGCTCGGCTATGTCATCGCGCTCGCCGCGGTCGTCTTCCTGCACCTGGTCGTCGGCGAGATGCTGCCGAAGAACCTCGCGATGGCCGCGCCCGAGAAGACCGCGCTGTGGCTCAGCCCCGCCCTGGTCGCCTTCGCCCGGCTGTGCCGCCCGGTCACGGCCGCGTTCGGCGCCTGCGCCCGGGCCGTGCTTCGGCTCTTCGGAGTCGAGCCGAAGGACGAGGTCGAGGCGGTCTTCACCAGCGTGCAGCTGGGCCGCCTGGTCGAGGACGCCGGTCAGGCGGGCCTCCTCGACCCCGAGGAGCAGGAAATCCTCGGCGACGCCCTGGAGCTGGGCAGCCGTCCGGTCATGGACGTGCTGCTAGACCCGGCGCATCTGGTCACGGTCGCGACCGGCGTCACCCCTCGCCAGATCGAGGAACTGACCGTCCGTACGGGGTATTCACGTTTCCCGGTCTGTGCGGACGGCGGCGCCTTCATGGGGTACCTGCACGTCAAGGACGTGCTCGACATGGAGGACACGGAACGCGCCGTACCGCAGTCGGTCTGGCGCCCCATGACGACCCTGCGCGCGGAACTGCCCCTGGACGACGCCCTGACGGTGATGCAGCGGGCCGCCGCCCACCTCGCCAAGGTCGCCGACTCCTCGGGCCGGGTCCTCGGCCTGGTCGCCCTGGAGGATGTCCTCGAACTCCTGGTGGGCGAGGTCCGCGACCCCGCGCACAGGGCGGTGCCGCGCCCGGCTTCCGTGGTGCAGCTGCCGAAGGTGCCGGTGTCGGACGAGGAGAGTGCCATGGCGGGCTGACCGCCCAGCCCGCCCAGCCCGCCCAGCCCGCCCGGGCTCACACCCCCGGCGGTTCCCCCGGCCCCCGCCCCGAGAGCACCTCTCCGTACGCCTGCATCAGATCCGGCAGCCGCAGCGTCGCGAGATCCTCGACGCTCGGCTCGCCCGGGTACCCGGACAGCCGCAGATCCCGATAGGCGCAGCTCTTCTCGTACAGCGTGCGCAGGAAGCGGCCGTTGCCCAGCTCGTCGATCCACCCCTGGTCGACCACATGCCCGCTGATCGAGCGCAGCTCGTCGAGCGACTCGGCATCCCACCGATCGCCGTTCTCGGCCGCGAGCACCTCGCCGATGGCGGTGAGTTCGAGCGGCCGGTACGAGGGGAAGTCCACGCGGGTGGTGAAGCGCGACGAGAGCCCGGGGTTGGCGGCGAGCAGCCGGTCCATGCCCTCGGGATAGCCCGCGAGGATCACCACGAGGTGGTCGCGGTTGTCCTCGGCGCGCTTGAGCAGCACCTGCAGTGCCTCGTCCCCGTACGCATCGCCCTTGCTGTAGCCCGAGTTGGACAGCGCGTACGCCTCGTCGACGAAGAGCACGCCGCCGAGCGCGGAGTCGATCAGCTCATTGGCCTTGACCGCGGTCTGGCCGAGGAACTCGCCGACCAGATCGGCCCGTTGGGCCTCCACGAGGTGATCCCCGCCGAGCAGTCCGAGCGCGTAGAAGACGCGGCCGAGAATGCGGGCGACCGTGGTCTTGCCGGTGCCTGAGGGGCCGGAGAAGACGAAGTGCCGCTTCGGCGGCTGGACGGGCAGCCCCTTGTCGGCCCGGAGCCGGGCCATCCTCAACTGGGCGGAGAGTGCCTTGACCTGGCGCTTCACGGGTTCGAGCCCGACCATCCGCTCCAGCTCGGCGAGCGCTTCCTGCAGCAGCGCCGGATCGGCAGGCCCGGTGGGCAGCGCCGGGGGCCCGGCCTGGGCGGGGATGAGCGCCTTCTCGCGTACGGCATCGGCCTCCGGCGGCTGGCCGCCACCGGGCGGATCGGTGTCCGTGCCGACCTTCAGATCGCCGCCCTCGGTGCCGTACGCGGTGTCGTAGCCGTCCGAGTAATCGGCCGCGTCCACGCCGGCCAGCGTGACCGAGCCGAAGTCGCCGCCGTCGTCCGCGCCGTCGATCCCGTCGTAGTCGGCTATCGCCGCGAGCCGGGCGGAGGTGTCCATGAACGCCGGGTCGACCCGGTGCACCGCCCGGTACAGCGGCAGTGCCGCCGCGCTGCGCCCGGTGCCCTCATGGGCCCGCGCCAGCCAGTAGCGCAGCTCCTTGCGCTGCGGCTGCTCGCTGCGGCAGCGCATCAGGGCCGCCGCGAGCAGCGGTTCGGCCTGCCCGTACATCTCCAGCCGTACCCGGGCCATCCCGCCGAACAGACCGGCCTCGATCCCGAGGGCATGGTCGTCGATCAGCGGATCGGTGTGCCGGACGAGCTGCTCCCAGTCCTTGACCAGATACGAGCGGCACGCGTGCAGAAAGCGCACCTGCGGATCGGCGTCCACCGGAGGCAGCCCCGCGAGCGCGCGGTCGAGATCGGGCACATGGCGTCCGTCGAGCCAGTGCGAGGCGTGGGCGAGCAGCAGATCGCGGGGGCTTTCGAGGACGGGCTGGACCCACCAGCCCAGCCAGTACCAGGAGTTGAGGGTGCGGCGATGGCGTGCGCGCTGCTCGCCGAAGCGGTCGCGGTGCCGGTACATCCGTAACAGCGCGGTCGTCGTGTCCACCCTCAGCGCATGGAGCCCCAGCCAGCCGTCGGCCATGCCGGGGTCGAGGCGCACCGCACTTCTGAACTCCTCCTCGGCCTGTGGATACGCGCCCATGGTGTAGGCGTCGACGCCTCGCAGCCAGGCCAGGTCGGCCGGAGCCGATGCGCCCTGCGTGCCGAAGTCCATCACGTCCCCCACAAACCTGCCCCCGTTGGTGCGCCGCCGGGCGACTGCCCGTCGGCGGCCTTCGCCGAACCGCCGTTCTGGTGCCGGGAGTTGACGTGGTGGCGATCATCCGGGCGGGCCCGGCGATCGCACCGAGAGGCATCGTACCTGCGCCTCGGGCGTCGGCCGTAGGGTGCCGCGCGAGTCGGCGGGGCAAAGCCGGAGGCACAGGGGGAGGCACGGGGAGCACGCCCCGGGGCGCGAAATGGTCACCGAGGGTGAGCAGTTGAAGGCGAGGCGCGCACGCGAAAGGGACAAAGGGCAGAACGAAGCCCCCGATCACGGGGGAACAACCGGGGGCTTCGCGTCTGCGGGCGACCGGCTCGCGGTCGCACATTCAGAACGTAAGTCCTGTACGACCCCTCGGTCAAGCCGAGTTGGGGCACTCTCGGGGACCGTTTTCCGGCCGTAAGGCGCACCGCCGCCACGTCGTCACGTTCCGTGACGGATCGAGGTCAGGCTGCGCCCAACTCCGGTCCCGGCAGCACCTCATACCCCTCGGGAACCTGTCGTACCAGGGCATCCGCGAACGGTCGGGAAGGATCCTCCGCGAAGTGCCGTTCCTCGGCCGGTTCCCACTGCTCCCAGAAATCGTGCTGCGCCACGCCGTCGCGCTCACGTCCGCGCCGCCACGACTGCCCGGCCGGCAGTTCCATCCACACCAGCCGCGCCAGCCACGGCCGCAACGCCCGCCGGCCGGCACCCACACCCTCGACGAGCACGACGGGCGCGGGCTCGATCACCGGGCCGGGGTGGAAGCGGCGCTCGTTCCAGTCGTACGCGGCCGGTCGTGCGCTCCGGCCCGCGGCGAGCGGCTCCAGGACCTCGCGGGTGAAGCGGTCCGTCCAGTCGAAGAGCTCGGCATGGCTGCGGATGTCGTCGAGCGCGAGCACCGGCGCACCGTCCAGCTCGGCGGCCAGGCGCCGGGCGAAGGTCGACTTTCCGGAGCCTGCGTGCCCGTCGATCCCGATGAGCCGCACCGGTCCGCACGACGGCGCCGGCGCGCGCAGCTCGGCCGCGAGGGCGGTGAGTGGGCTCGGAGGGCCAAGGGAGTCGTTCATCGGCCTCAAGCCTACGGCGATCACACCGACCGCCCGACGGCGTCGCAGGTCACGCCAGTGGTACAGGCCAATATTGGTGGCGCGACGCGGGCCGAAACCCTGGCAGAAGCGGTCCGCGAACGGCCATAGTGGGCGCCTGTCGGGCATCCGAAGCGATGGATTCCGTCCGGATTCGCCTCGCCCGTGCCTTGTCACCGCCGTTCGCGTCGTTCTGGACCAGGAGCCCCCATGACCTCCCCGCACCAGACCTCCCGCAGAACCGTCCTCGCCGCGGCCGTGGCCGTCGCGGCGGCCGGCGCCGTCTCACCCGCATCGGCCGCCCCGCAGCGCGCCGTCCCACCCGCTTCCGCCGCCCCGAATCGGCCCGTGCAGGATCGCCTCGTGGACAACCGCTTCTGGACCTCGTACGGCGACTGGCGCGGCGGAACCGCACAGGGCACCCGTGCCGTGCCGGGCGCCCGCCCCGGCCTCGCGATCGGGAAGCCCGCCGGCCTGCGCGCGTACACCGACCCGCACACCGGCACCGTCGCGAACTGGGAGTACGCGACCTGGACCAGTCCCACCCATCGGCTGTCCGTGCCCGCCACGGAGGTCATCGCCTCCTGGAACGCCGACACCCCCGCCGGTACCTGGCTGGAGATCGAACTCCAGGGCACCTACTCCGACGGCACGCTCACCCCCTGGTACGTGATGGGCCGTTGGGCCGCCGGTGACGCCGACATCCGACGGACCTCCGTCGACGACCAGAGCGACGACAAGAGCTCGATCTGGACCGACACCTTCGCGATCGACGACCCGGCGACCGGGCTTCGCCTGGCCTCGTACAAGCTGCGCCTGACACTCCTGCGCAAGCCGGGCAGCCGCGTCACGCCCACCGTGTGGCGGGCCGGAGCCATGGGCTCCGATGTGCCGGACCGCTTCGAGGTGCCCGCGTCGACGCCGTCCCTCGCCCGCGAACTGCCGGTGCCGCGCTACTCGCAGAACACCCACATCGGCCAGTACCCCGAGTACGACAACGGCGGCGAGGCCTGGTGCAGCCCCACCTCCTCGACGATGATCATCGAGTATTGGGGGCGCGGCCCGACCCCCGAGGACCTGGCCTGGGTGAACCCCGACTTCGCCGATCCGCAGGTCTGCCATGCGGCCCGGTACACCTTCGACTACCAGTACGACGGCTGCGGGAACTGGCCCTTCAACGCCGCCTACGCGGCCACGTACAAGGGTCTGCAGGGCGTCGTCACGCGGCTCGGCTCGCTGACCGAACTCGAGCGGCTGGTCGCGGCCGGCATCCCGGCCATAACGTCCCAGTCGTTCCTCAAGGAGGAGCTCACCGGTGCGGGTTACGGCACGGCCGGCCATCTCATGACCGTGATCGGCTTCACCGGGGACGGCGACGTGATCGCCAACGACCCGGCGTCACCCAGCAACGAGGCCGTACGCCGGGTCTACAAGCGGCGCGAGTTCGAAAATATCTGGCTCAGGACGAAGCGCTACAACGCGACCGGCAAGGTCGTCTCGGGCACCGGCGGCGTCTGCTACCTGTACTTCCCGGCCCGGCTGAGCGCCGTGCAGAAGGCCGCGCTGCGGTCGGTCGGCATCCGCTGAGAACCCGCCTGGCTCATCGGCCGCAGCGGTCCACGCGCTGCCAGGGCCCCGCGGCGGGGGGCCCGGCGTGGACGGCGTCGGCGAGCGGGGTGTCGAGCGCGGCGCGGTCGGCGCGCACCCACGACTGCACCGTGACGTCGTGGTCCGGAGACGGTGTGGGGTACAGGTAGACACAGCCGATGACGTCGTCGTCGGCCGGGTCGATCACCGTGAAGGTGAATCCTCTGCGCGTGGTGAAGTCCTCGGCGTGGCGGCGCAGATCGGCGAGATTGGCCTCGGCCGCCATCCCGCCGAGCGGCGGCCAGGAGCCGTCCGGATAGCCCGGGGTCGCCCGGATGTGCTCGATGCTCGACGTCCACGCCGCGTGATCGGCGGCGTTGTGCCGCGGCCCCAAAGGTTCGAGGCGGAACCGGTCGGCGACCAGCGAGGTGGGCGGCACGAACCCGTCGGGTACGAAGGCTTCCGAATCCATGGCCGGAGGCTAGCGGCCGCACCTGGGCCGCCGCATCGGATTTCGAGCCCGCGCCCGCCGATGCGATCGCCCGCCGATGCGATCGCCTGCCGGTGCGCCCACCCGCCGGTGCGCCGGCCGTCCAGGGGCCGTGGCCGCGCGTCCGTGGCCCGGGACATTCGGGACCAAGTGGAGTACCCCACACATGACCTCCGTCTCTACCCCTGGGCCCTGCCGCAATGGCACCGTGGAGACGTCCTGGGGGGACACCAGGGACCATCACCGCAGTACCACCGTGAGCGAGACAGCCATGAACTCAAGCGCCCGAGTCAGCGCCCGCGCCGCCGCCACCACCGCCGAGGTCGCCGAGTACGTCCGCAGCCGTACCGGCGGGCCCAAGGACAACGGGCCGAAGATCCTCGAGCACATCGCCGGCTGGACCCTCGTCGTCGTCCTGGCGATGTTCGTCTCGCAGACCGGGCTGCTCTGATCGGCTCCTGACCGGTGGTCGCCGGTCGTACCCACCACGCGACGCCCTCTCACCACAGGTGGTGAGAGGGCGTCGCCGTGCGCCGGGACCGCCCCCGTCCGACACGCCCTTCCCGCAGTCCCGCGTACGTGCTCCAATTGAGACAGAGTTAACGGTCGTGAACCGCGTGACGTGCGGCCTTTCGTCGGGCATACTCAACGCGCGCCAGTCGTCCGCCCCGGTTTCGCAACCCGTGTCCGAGGGCCACGACTGAGCACGTCAGACCTCGGCGGCGCCGCCACACCCTGCGCGCGCGCCCGCCGCAGCGCCCGACAGGGAGGAGTCTCGCCATGACCGTCCGAGCCCCACAACCGGTGGACCGACAGCTGCCCACCGAGGAGGCCGCGGATCTGCTCATGCTCGTCCGCGAGCTGATCAAGGGCGAGATCGCACCCGGCGCCGCCGAACAGGAGGAGGCCGGCCGCTTCCCGCGCGAGGTGTTCTCGCTGCTCTCCGAGTCGGGCCTGCTCGGGCTGCCGTACGACGAGGAGTTCGGCGGCGGCGAGCAGCCGTACGAGGTCTATCTCCAGGTGCTCGAAGAGCTCGCCGCGGCCCGTCTCACGGTCGGCCTCGGCGTCAGCGTCCACTCCCTCGCCTGCCATGCGCTGGCGAACTACGGCACCAAGGAGCAGCGCACCGAGCACCTCCCCGCGATGCTCGGCGGCGGCCTGCTCGGCGCGTACTGCCTCTCCGAGCCGTCCTCCGGCTCGGACGCCGCCTCGCTGCGTACGAAGGCCGTACGGGACGGCGAGGACTGGGTGCTGGACGGCACCAAGGCCTGGATCACCCACGGCGGGATCGCCGACTTCTACACGGTGCTCGCGCGCACCGGGGCGGAGGGCTCCCGGGGGATCAGCGCCTTCCTCGTACCCGGCGACGCCGAAGGCCTCACGGCCGCCGTGCCCGAGAAGAAGATGGGCATGAAGGGCTCGCCCACCGCCCAACTCCACTTCGACGGCGTCCGTGTGAGCGACGCCCGGCGGATCGGCGACGAGGGCCAGGGTTTCGCGATCGCCCTGTCCGCGCTCGACTCCGGCCGGCTCGGCATCGCCGCCTGCGCGATCGGTGTCGCGCAGGCCGCGCTCGACGAGGCCCTCGCCTATGCGACGCAGCGGCAGCAGTTCGGCCGTCCGATCGCCGACTTCCAGGGCCTGCGCTTCATGCTCGCCGACATGGCCACCCAGATCGAGGCGGGCCGTGCCCTGTACCTGGCCGCCGCCCGGCTGCGCGACGCCGGACGGCCGTTCTCGCGGCAGGCCGCGATGGCCAAGCTGTTCTGCACCGACGCCGCCATGAAGGTCACCACCGACGCGGTCCAGGTGCTCGGCGGTTACGGGTACACGCTGGACTTCCCCGTCGAGCGTCTGATGCGTGAGGCCAAGGTGCTGCAGATCGTCGAGGGCACCAATCAGATCCAGCGGATGGTCATCGCCCGTCACCTCGCGGGTCCCGAGACTCGCTGAACTGGCCCGGCCCAGGGGTGTATTGACGCGGCGGGCGGCCACTGGCGCCCGCCGCCGACCCGAAGGGCTCTCCCGTCCCGAACGGCTCTCCCGATCCGAATTCCCCCGGCCGCACGATCGGCGCCGTGAGCCGCGTCCACTCCGGGTCGCGGTGCCCCGGCAGTGTCTTCCCCTTGCCCGCCCAGGCCCGCAGCAGCTCCCGGTAGATGGGCGGGTCGGAAGCGCGGACCGCACCATGGTCACCGGTCTGCTGAACCGATTCTCCGGCCGCGGGAACGTAGAGCGTGCGGCGGCGCCTGCCGAGTGCTTCGTGCAAGGGGGTCATGCCGGGCCAACGCGGCAAAAGTGCTCAGGACACCCCCGGAAGAATTCGCGGCTCAGTTCGGAGGGTGGCCCGGGCGAGGCGGCCGGTGACATCCGAAGCGCGGCGAACCGAGGTCTGACGACCGGTTACACGAGTATGGCCCCCCGCAGCGTATCTGACGTACCGTCATCTCCGCCGCAGGGGGCGCACGCCCTGCAACCGCCGTGTGTCCAGGGAGGATTGCCGTGGCAGACGACCGTCCGGTGCCGCTCGACGAGTACCCCGTCCACCAGGTACCGCTCTCGATGAAGCATGTCGCCACCGGCGACCGCAACGCGTACGACCGCTGCATCTTCCATCTCTTCGACCATGAGGGCCGGTTCCTGCTCATCCTCGGTCTGGGGGTCTACCCCAACATGGGGGTGATCGACGCGTACGCCACCTTGCGTATCGGCGACACTCTGCACGCCGTACGTGCGTCCGACGCACTCGGGGACGACCGTATGCGCCTGGAGGTCGGCCCGCTGAAGATCACGGTGGAGGAACCGCTGAAGCGCATCCGCCTGGAGTGCGCCGCCGACGGGCCCGACTCCCTTGCGTACGACCTCACTTGGACCGCCGACTTCCCGGCCCTCTGGGAGCCCCACCACACCCAGCGCAAGGGTGACCGGCTCACCCTGGAAGGCCGCCGCTTCGTGCAGGCCGGGCGGCCCGAAGGCGTCATCCGCGTCGGGGGAGAGGAGATCGCGGTCGGCGCCGACAACTGGACCGGCACCCGCGACCGCAGCTGGGGCGTGCGGCCGATCCCCGGTGAGGAAGGCGGGCGGATCGGTGCCGAGGAACGTACCGAGGGGTTCCACTGGCTCTGGATACCGGTGCTGTTCGACGACCGCTTCGTCATGGTGATCGCCCAGGAGGACGCCGACGGCTACCGGACCCTCAACGGGGCCGTACAGGTGCGGGACGGCGAACGCGATGTCCAACTCGGCTGGCCCCAGGCCGACATCACCTACCGCTCGGGCAGCCGTCACCCCGAACGTGCCGTCGTCCACCTCACCGACGCCTCCCGCAAGCCGGTCGAGATGACGGTCGACTGCCTCACTTCGATCCCCCTGGCCGTCGGCGCCGGCTATCCGCCCGCCGACGACTGGCAGCACGGCACCTGGCGCGGCCACGGCTGGAGCGACCGGCGCACCTATGACCTCTCGGACCCGACCGCACACCCGCTCGCGGCCTACGGAGTGATCGACCACGCCGCCCGCTTCACCCTCGACGGCCGCACCGGCTACGGCATCTTCGAGCACGGGAGCTTCGGCCGGCACGACCCCTCCGGCTTCACCGGCTTCGACTCGGTCGCGCCCTGAACGCGCCTGTCCACGAGAGGAGTTCGCCCATGGCCACGGCACCCCGCCCCCGCACCAGCACCCGCGACCCTGAAGAGCTCGGCCGCCTCCTGACCGCCTGGCTCTCCGCCCGGCTGCCCGGCGCGAAGGCGACCAATGTCACGGTCCCCGAGTCCAACGGCATGTCGAGCGAGACCCTGCTCTTCGACATCGAGCACCCCGAACCCCCGCTCACCGCCTGCGCGTTGCGCCTCGCGGCCGACCCCTCCGCGTACACGATCTTCCCGGTGTACGACATGGAACGGCAGCACCGCGTCATGCGGCTCGTCGGCGAGCACACCAAACTCCCGGTGCCACGCGTCCAGTGGCTGGAGCCGGACCCCGGACCGCTCGGGGCACCGTTCTTCGTGATGGAACGCAAGGACGGCCGCGTTCCGCCCGACGTCATGCCCTACACGTACGAAGGGAACTGGCTGCACTCCGCGAGCGACGCCGAGCGCGAGCGCCTCGAAGAGGCCTCCATCGTCCTGATCGCCAAGCTGCACGACCAATTCCCCGTCGAGGAGGCCGAGTTCCTCGCCTCACCCGGCGACGGCAGCGCGCTGCGACGGCATGTCGAGGCGCAGCGCACGTACTACGAATGGGTCGTCCGCGACGTCGCCCGCTCACCCCTGATCGAGACGGCCTTCGACCGTCTGGAGGAGCTGTGGCCCGCCGAGGAGGGCGAGGCGGTGCTCAACTGGGGTGATGCGCGCATCGGCAACATCATCTACGAGGGTTTCGAACCCGCCGCGGTGCTCGACTGGGAGATGGCCGCACTCGCCCCGCGCGAGGTGGACCTGGGCTGGACGATCTACCTGCACCGCTTCTTCCAGGACCTGACCGTGATGTTCGGCCAGGCCGGGCTCCCGGACTTCCTGCGCCGCGACCGCATCGAGGCCCGCTATGGCGAACTCACCGGCCACACGCCGCGGGACATGGATTTCTATCTGCTGTACGCGGCGCTGCGGCACGCCGTCGTAATGCTCCGCGTCGCCTACCGGCAGGTGCACTTCGGTGAGGCGACCGTCCCGGCGGACCCCAAAGATGTGGACAAACTGATCCTGCACCACGCCAGCCTGGCGGCCATGGTGCAGCGCAGCTACTGGGATTGACGCTCCGTCAGCGCGCGGCGCCGTCTCAGGCGGCGCTGCGCAGCGAGGACGGCTTGATGGGACGCGAGCCCGGACCGCCCACGTGCGAGAAGGGCTGCGTCCGCCAGTCGAGCCCCTGGGGGAGCGTCAGAAGCAGCGCGGTGTCCTGCTCCTGGACTTCGAAGCCTTCGTCGGCGGGACGGGCGTCCGCGGCCGGCCGGCCCGTGCCCGAGCACGTGGTGAGCCCGAACGGGTTCCACGGAGTGGGGCACTTGGCGTGCTGCGGCAGAACGTCCTCGTCCGCGAGGAGCGCGATGGGCTGTGCACAGTCCGGGCAGATCACCCGGTACATCTCGAACGTGTCGTACGCGTCGAGCTCTTCGGAACCGTCGAGGTTCTCCGGTTCGACGCCCTCCGGTTCGGCTGCGACCGGTGCCTGCTGCTTGCTGCGGGCGCTGCGAACGGGGCGCTTGGGATTCTGCATGGGTACTCCCCCTGGGATGGGCCGACAAGGCGCTGCGGCCTCGACCACAGCAAGCACTTCCCGCCTGCTCGTGGCCCTAACCACGCCACCCGCGAGGACACGGTTGCAGAGGTGTGGCGTTCGTCACAAAGGGGTTGAGAGGTTCCGCCCGCGGCAGGCTCCTCCGGCCCGGGCCCTGCTCAGAGGCTGCCCATCACCGAGACGTACTGCTCCGCGCAGAAGGCGATGAAGCCCACGCAGAGAACGAAGAGACTGCCGATCGCGATCACGCCGCTGCGTCGCACCGGAGATGACACCTGCCCCAGGTCGCGGTGTGCGCACCCCGGGCGGGAGCGCGCCTCGAACACCCACAAGCGTCCGCCTCCCGCGGAGCGCACCGCCACGGCCGATCGCCCCCGGCACAGCGGGACCTTCGACGGTCCCTGCCGCTGAAAAGCACGTGCGGATCCCAGGTATCCCCGTGGATCACGGCCCTGTAGGTTCTTGCGCCATGGAGGACCTCGACCGCCAGATCGTGCAGCTGCTCGTCAAGGACGGGCGGATGAGCTACACCGACCTGGGCAAGGCCACCGGCCTGTCCACGTCCGCCGTGCACCAGCGGGTGCGCCGCCTCGAGCAGCGCGGCGTCATCCGCGGATACGCGGCCGTGGTCGACCCGGAGGCCGTCGGCCTGCCGCTGACCGCGTTCATCTCCGTCAAGCCCTTCGACCCGAGCGCCCCGGACGACATCGCCGAGCGGCTGGCCGGGGTCCCCGAGATCGAGGCCTGCCACAGCGTCGCCGGCGACGAGAACTACATCCTCAAGGTGCGCGTCTCCACCCCGCTGGAGCTGGAGGACCTGCTCGGCCGGGTCCGCGCCCTCGCCGGGGTCTCGACGCGCACCACGGTCTGCCTCTCCACGCCGTACGAGGCGCGTCCGCCGCGCATCTGAGGGCGCACGGCACCCGGACGAGGCCCCCGCGTCCGGAACGTCCCTGCGCAGGCGCGAGACTGTTCCCCATGAGCGAGAGCAACCCCACCGCCCCCGACCACCGCACCGTGCTGCTGCGCGGCGGTGAGGTCCACAGCCCGGCCGACCCGTTCGCGACCGCCATGGTCGTCGAGCGCGGGCAGATCGCCTGGGTCGGTTCCGAGGGCGCGGCCGACGCGTTCGCCGAAGGCGTGGACGAGGTGCGGGACCTCCAAGGGGCCCTGGTCACCCCGGCGTTCACGGACGCGCATGTGCACACCACGTCCACCGGGCTCGCGCTCACGGGCCTCGACCTCTCCGGCGTACGGAGCCTGCGCGAGGCGCTCGACCGCGTTCGGGAGTACGCGGTGAGCCGCCCGGACGACCGGGTCCTGCTGGGCCACGGCTGGGACGCCGCACGCTGGCCCGAGCGCCGCGCGCCGCACCGCACCGAACTGGACGAGGCGACCGGCGGACGGCCGCTGTACCTGACCCGGATCGACGTGCACTCCGCCGTCGCCACCACCGCGCTGCTCGACCTCGTGGCCGGCGTCCGCGAGCTGCCCGGCTTCGAGGCCGACGCCCCGCTGACCAAGGACGCCCACCACGCGGTACGGCGTGCCGCGCACGACGCGATCGGACCCGTCCAGCGGGCCGATGCCCAGCGCACGGCGCTGCGGCACGCGGCCTCGCTGGGCATCGGTTCCGTGCACGAGTGCGCGGGCCCCGACATCTCCTCGCAGGAGGACCTCACCGGTCTCCTCGCGCTCGCCGCGGACGAGTCCGGCCCGCGCGTCGTCGGCTACTGGGCCGAGGCCCTCGAGACCGCCGCCGACGCCGACCGCATCCGCGACCTGGGAGCCCTCGGCGCCGCCGGCGACCTGTTCGTCGACGGAGCGCTCGGCTCGCACACGGCCTGCCTCCACGAGGCGTACGCGGACACGTCCCACACCGGCACCGCGTACCTCGACGAGGTCGCCGTGGCCGTCCACGTCATGGCCTGCACCGAGGCGGGCATCCAGGCGGGCTTCCACGCCATCGGTGACGCCGCCGTGTCCGCGGTGGTCGCCGGGATGCGCACCGCCGCCGACAAGCTGGGCCTCGCCCGCGTACGGGCCGGACGGCACCGTGTCGAGCACGCCGAGATGCTCACCCCCGACACCATCGCCGCCTTCGCCGAACTCGGCCTGACCGCCTCCGTGCAGCCCGCGTTCGACGCGCTGTGGGGCGGCGAGGACGGGATGTACGCCGAGCGGCTCGGCGCCGAGCGGGCCCGCACCCTCAACCCCTTCGCCGCGCTGCTGCGTTCGGGCGTCCCGCTGGCCTTCGGCTCGGACAGCCCGGTCACCCCGCTCGACCCCTGGGGCACCGTCCGGGCCGCGGCCTTCCACCGCACGCCCGAGCACCGGGTCTCGGTACGGGCCGCGTTCACCGCGCATACGCGGGGCGGCTGGCGGGCCGTCGGCCGGGACGACGCGGGCACCCTGGTGCCGGGCGCACCTGCCGACTACGCGCTCTGGCACACCGGCGAGCTGATCGTCCAGGCGCCCGACGACCGCGTCGCCCGCTGGTCCACCGACCCGCGCTCCGGCACACCCGGGCTGCCCGACCTCACACCGGGCGCCGCGCTGCCGGTCTGCCTGGAGACCGTGGTGGGCGGCCGCACGGTCTTCGTACGGCCTAACGAGTGACCGTCCGGAGTGGCGCGACACCGATCGGCGGCCGGCCGGTCACCGCACGAGCCCCGTGATCACGGCCTTGAGCTGGGGCTACCGTGAAACGCCGCAGGTGAAACGTGTGTTGACAGACGGGCGCGTGGGACGGGTAGTTTCGGCCGGGTCCACCACAGGACGTCCGGCGGGGACACCTCCACGCAGTCGTCGAACGCAGCTGGGTCATGGGGGCGGAGTGTCGCACCGGCACACCGCCACTGGGAGCCAGGCCCAGCGTCAGCGCCTCGGGGGCGAACGCAGGTGCCGCCCGGCCGGATTGGTGCGACCCGGGTAGGACCCGGACGCTCAGTAGACAACGGCTTTCGGTCGACCCGCAGCCAGCGGGTCCCAGGTCGGCCCGAAGGGCGCCGGGTCCTGTTCCCGCACCGTTCCCTCTTGCTCCGGCGACACCCTCGCCCCCGTCTCAGCAGGTCGGGTGGCGGGCAGCACTATGGTGGAGCATCCGTTTTGGAATTAAGGGGCACGCAGTGATGGACGGCGGTCAGCGGGAGTACGGCCCGCTCGGCACCACGTTGGTGATCATTCCGACGTACAACGAGGCCGAGAACGTCAAGCCGATCGTGGCCCGCGTACGCGCGGCGGTGCCCGAGGCGCACATCCTGGTCGCCGACGACAACAGCCCGGACGGCACCGGCAAGCTCGCCGATGAACTCGCCGTCGAGGACGACCACATCCACGTACTGCACCGCAAGGGCAAGGAGGGCCTCGGCGCCGCGTATCTCGCGGGCTTCCGCTGGGGCATCGAGAACGGCTACGGCGTGCTCGTGGAGATGGACGCCGACGGCTCGCACAAGCCCGAGGAACTGCCCCGGCTGCTCACCGCGCTCAAGGGCGCCGACCTGGTGCTCGGCTCGCGCTGGGTGCCGGGCGGACGGGTGGTCAACTGGCCGAAGTCCCGTGAGTTCATCTCCCGCGGCGGCTCGCTGTACTCGCGGCTGATGCTGGACGTCCCGATCCGCGATGTCACCGGCGGCTTCCGCGCCTTCCGCAAGGAGACCCTCGAAGGCCTCGGCCTGGAGGACGTCGCCTCGCAGGGCTACTGCTTCCAGGTCGACCTCGCCCGGCGCGCGGTCAAGTCCGGGTTCCATGTCGTCGAGGTCCCGATCACCTTCGTCGAGCGCGAGCTGGGCGACTCCAAGATGAGCCGCGACATCCTGGTCGAGGCGCTGTGGCGGGTCACCGCCTGGGGCGTCACCGAGCGGACCGGCAAGGTCCTGGGACGCGGCAAGTCCCGCTGAGCCCCGCCCGGCCGTACGAGAGCGCGTTGATCTCGCCCTTACGCCGTACGGACGCGGCAGACGGCACACTGGAGGCATGACGACGCCTCCGACAGCACGCGCCGCCGGCCGCCCTGCCGGCCGTTCGACGGTGCGCCGGTTTCTGCCCCTCGGGATCGCCGCCTGGCTGGTCCTCGAGATCTGGCTGCTGATGCAGGTCGCCTCGGCGACCAGCGGCTTCGTGGTCTTCCTGCTGCTCCTGGCCGGCGTCGTGCTCGGCGCCGTGGTGATCAAGCGGGCGGGCCGCCGGGCCTTCCGCAATCTGACCGACACCCTCCAGCAGGCCCAGACCGCCGCTGCCGCCGGTGAGCCCGTGACCGCGCCGCAAGGGCAGCAGAGCCGTGGCAATGGTCTGACCATGCTCGGCGGACTGCTGCTCATCCTGCCCGGGCTGCTGTCCGACGTGATCGGCCTGGTCTGTCTGCTGCCGCCGGTCCGCAAGGCCGTCGCCAAGCGGGCGGAGAAATCCTTCGAGAAGCGTCTGGCCGAGGCGGGCCCCGGCAGCTTCGAGAGCGCCTTCCAGCAGGCCCGTATCCACCGCCCGGACGGCAAGGTCGTCCAGGGCGAGGTCATCCGCGAGGACGTGCCCGGCGAGCAGCGTCCGCGGCGCGACGACGGGCCGTATCCGCCGATCGGCTCCTGACCTCAGCTGCTTCTCCGTGCCCGGCCGGGTGCGCGCCCACAGGGTGTGCGCCCGCCGTTCGCGTAGGCGCTCGTAGCCTGGCTTCGCAGAGCACGGTTCGTAGGCCTGGCTTCCGCAGAGCACGGACAGGCAAAACCGGACCGGGGGCGCAGACACATCACGTGTCCGCGCCCCCGGTCCGGGTGCTGCTGTGTACGTACCGCTTGGTTATGCCGTCTTACGGCTGTCACGCGGGTGTACGGCGATGTTCATCGCCCCGGAGCGCAGGACGGCCAGGCGCTCGGCCAGGACCTCCTCCAGCTCCTCCCGCGTACGCCGCTCCATGAGCATGTCCCAGTGCGTACGCGCGGGCTTGGCCTTCTTTTCCTCAGGGCCGTCGCCGTCCACCAGGAGTGCCTGGGCCCCGCAGACCTTGCACTCCCACTCCGCAGGGATCTCTGCTTCCACCGAGAACGGCATCTCAAAACGATGGCCGTTGTCGCATGCGTACTCCACCGCCTGGCGCGGAGCCAGGTCGATGCCGCGGTCGGTCTCATAGCTGGTCACTACGAGTCGCGTGCCGCGAAGAGCTCGCTCACTCATGAATCGTGCCTCCCGGGCTTGTCGCCCACAGGACAGGTGTCGCTGTCGTCGTCATCCGGTCAACGTCCGGTCGGCGGTAAAGATTCCCGTTCCGGGTCACGCGTCGCCGTCTTGGCCGCCCCTTGTTGTACCCACCCTCGCCCGGTTTGTCACATCTGGCAGGAGATGTCACCCAACGCTTGAGTTTCTTTAGCGTGAAGGAACGGTACGCCTGGCAGGCCAAAGGCGTACACTACCGGCCTTTGTCACCCGGTGTTAAATCCGCCCCCCTCTTTCCGGGCTAGTCCTGGGCTTTTTTACGTTCCTTTAGATCCGCTCGGGGACGGGATTGCCCGCGGCCTCGACCGCGCGGCGCACCGGAACACGGGCCAGGAGCACGAATCCGAGGGCGAAGAAGACCAGCAACGAGACGATCGCGTCCCGGTAGCTGCCCGTCGCCTGATAGGTCAGACCGAAGATCAGCGGACCGAGCCAGCTGACGCCGCGGTCGCTCAATTCGTAGGCCGAGAAGTACTCGGCCTCCTTGCCCCGTGGCACCAGATGCGAGAACAGAGACCTGGACAGGGCCTGAGTACCCCCGAGGACCAGGCCGATGCCGGCCGCCAGGACGAAGAACCAGGCAGGTGCGCCGGCCGGCAGGAAGTAGCCCGCGCCGATGATGAAGGTCCAGGCGACCAGGGAAGCGAGAATCGTCCGCTTGGCCCCGTACACACGAGCCAGACGGCCCATGCCCAGCGCACCGGCCACCGCGAGCAGCTGCACCAGGAGCACCGCGACGATCAGAGTGGACTGGCCGAGCTCCAGCTCCTTCGAGCCGTAGACCGAGGCCTGGGAGATCACCGTCTGGACGCCGTCGTTGTAGACGAGATACGCGAGCAGGAAGGCCAGCGTCAGGGGGTGGCGGCGCATATCGCGCAAGGTGGCGCGCAGTTGGCGCCAGCCACCGAGCGCCGCCTCCCGCTCGGCCGGATCCCGGCGCCGGTCACGCAGCCTGCTGAGCGGTACGAGCGTGAACGCGCCCCACCACACGCCCGCCGAGGCCAGGCAGATCCGTACGGCGGTCGCCTCCGAGACGCCGAAGGAGTCGTGCGCCGTGAACAGGATCAGGTTGAGGACCAGGACCAGCGCGCCGGAGGCATAGCCGAAGGCCCAGCCGCGGGAGGAGACGGCGTCGCGTTCCTCGGGGGTGGAGATCTGCGGAAGGTACGCGTTGTACAGCGACATCGACACGGCGAGCGAGGCGTTGGCGACCACGAGGAGCAGTCCGCCGAGCAGATAACGGTCGCCGTCGAGGAAGAACATGGCCGCCGTGGCCGTCGCGCCCAGATAGGCGGCCGCCGCGAGGAAGGGCTTCTTGCGTCCGGTGCGGTCGGCGGCCGCGCCGACCAGGGGCATCACCAGAGCCGCCAGGATGATCGAGGCCGATACCGAGTACGGGAAGAAGGCGCCGGCCCGCACCGGGATGCCGAAGGGATGGACGAAACCGTCCGCGTCCGCCGCGGACTCCGCGATCTCCGTCAGATAGGGCCCGAGGAACACCGTGAGGACGCTGGTCGAGTAGACCGAGCACGCCCAGTCGTAGACGTACCAGCCGTGCTGTTCGCGCCGGCGCCGAACGCCGTCGCTTCGTTCCGTGACGGTGTCCGCGCCCACCGCGCCCCCTCGTGCTTGCCTGCCGAGGTCGCGCTCAGGCCCAGGCCCCGCGCTCCTTGAGCACCTCGGTCAGTGTCCCCGTGTGATCGGTCATGATGCCATCCACTCCCAGGTCCAGGAGTCGCTCCATGCGTGCCCGGTCGTTCACGGTCCATACGTGGACCTGCAGGCCGAGCGCGTGGGCGGTGCGGACGAAGCGGTGGTCGACCACGCGCATGCCGGACTGGGTCTCGGGCACCTGGGCGGCGACGGCCGAGCGGCGCAGGCGGGCCGGGAGGCCGAGGGAGCGCAGCCGCAGCGCGAGCACCCCGTTGACGCCGAGCGATGTGGCGAGGCGGGGCCCGCCGAGGAGCTGGGCGCGGGCGACCCGGGCCTCGGAGAACGAACCCACACAGATCCGGTCCCAGGTGTTCGTGCGGCGGATGAGATCGAGCAGGGGCGCCAGCGCGGGCTCCGCCTTCACGTCCACGTTCCAGCGTGCCTCGGGAAAGGCTTCGAGGAGGTCCTCGAAGAGCGGGACCGGCTCGGTGCCGGCCACACGTGCCCGGCTCACCTGCGACCAGCGCAGGTCGGCGATCCGCCCGGCGGTGTCGGTGACCCGGTCGAGGGTGGCGTCGTGGAAGGCGACGAGCCGGCCGTCGGACGTGGCGTGCACATCCGTTTCGAGATACCGGTAGCCGGACGCGACCGCGCTGCGGAACGCGGACTCGGTGTTCTCCAGACCGTCCGCCGCCCCGCCGCGGTGGGCGAAGGCGAGCGGTACGGCCGCGTCGAGGTACGGGTGGCGTACGGGGGTGGTCACCGTCGCAGTATCGCGCGCCTGCGTGGCGCGGCGGCGACCACCCGGCTGCCGGTCTGCGGACCCGGGATGGCGAAGAAGCGCAGGAAGAACTGGGCGAGCGGGCCGATCGCCAGTGCGTACGCGACCGTGCCGATGCCGACCGTGCCGCCGAGCAGGAAGCCGGTGGCGACCACGGCGATCTCGATGCAGGTGCGGGCGAGCCGGATCGACCAGCCCGTCGCCTGGTTCAGGCCGGTCATCAGGCCGTCGCGCGGGCCGGGGCCGAAGCGGGCCGAGATGTACAGGCCGGTGGCCGCACCGTTGAGGAGGATGCCGCCGGCCAGGGCGAGCACCCGCAGCGTCCAGCCCTGCGCATCGGGTACGAGGGCGAGCGTGGCGTCCATGGCGAGACCCACCGCGAACACGTTGGAAACCGTGCCGAGCCCTGGGCGCTGCTTCAGCGGGATCCACAGGAGCAGCACGATCGCGCCGACGATGATCGAGACGACGCCGATCGTGAGACCGGACTTCTCGGCGAGACCTTGGTGCAGCACACCCCAGGGCTCGAGGCCGAGGCCGGAGCGCACAAGGAGCGCCGAGCTCGCGCCGTACAGGGTGAGACCCGCGTAGAGCTGAACAAGACGGCGGGTCAGATGGGTGCCGCGCTGCAAGGAGTCCCCCTCGGTGTCTATGTGGCTACTGGCCTTCTAGTGGCCTGCACCCCGAGGGGCTGTGGCCTTAACAGGCTGACACATGACACTCTGTGGCTTGCCAAGAGAAGGCCGATAGGGCCAATTCGGGGAAGGTGGACTGGGTTTTATGGCGCAGTGGACTTCGGCGGTGGGCTCCACGCAGCTCGCCCGCCTCATCACCTCGCAGCAGGCGCGCCCGGCCGGCCCCGGTACCCGCCGTCCCCCCGCCTACCGGGCGCTCGCGGACGGCGTACGGACTCTCGTCCTCGAAGGACGGGTGCCGGTCGCCGCGCGGCTGCCCGCCGAGCGGGAACTGGCCCAGTCGCTCAACGTCAGCCGTACGACCGTGGCCGCCGCCTACGAGGCGCTGCGCAGCGAAGGCTTCCTCGAGTCCCGCAGGGGCGCGGGGAGTTGGACCGCCGTACCGGCCGGCAACCCGCTGCCCGCGCGGGGTCTCGAACCCCTGCCGCCCGAGGCGCTCGGCTCGATGATCGATCTCGGTTGCGCCGCACTGCCCGCGCCCGAGCCGTGGCTGACGCGAGGGGTGCAGGGCGCGTTGGAGGAGCTTCCGCCGTACGCGCATACGCACGGCGACTACCCGGCGGGACTGCCGGCGCTGCGGCAGATGATCGCCGACCGGTACACCGAGCGCGGCATCCCGACCATGCCCGAGCAGATCATGGTCACCACCGGTGCCATGGGCGCGATCGACGCCATCTGCCATCTCTTCGCCGGCCGGGGCGAGCGCATCGCGGTCGAGTCGCCTTCGTACGCGAACATCCTCCAGCTGATGCGTGAGGCGGGCGCGCGTCTGGTGCCGATCGCCATGGGGGAGGGGCTCAGTGGCTGGGACGTGGAGCGCTGGCGCCAGGTGCTGCGGGAGTCGGCGCCCCGGCTCGCGTACGTGGTGGCCGACTTCCACAATCCGACGGGCGCACTGCCGGACGACGATCAGCGGCGCGCCCTGGTCGACGCCGCACGTTCCGCGGGGACCGTGCTCGTCGTCGACGAGACGATGACCGAGCTGTGGCTCGAGCCCGGGTTCGAGATGCCGCGTCCGGTGTGCGCCTTCGACCCGGCCGGTTCGTCCGTGATCACGGTCGGGTCGGCGAGCAAGGCATTCTGGGCCGGGATGCGGATCGGCTGGGTGCGTGCTGCTCCCGACGTCATCCGGAGTCTGGTGGCGGCCCGCGCGTACGCCGATCTCGGTACGCCGGTGGTGGAGCAGCTGGCCGTCAACTGGCTGATGAGCACAGGGGGTTGGGAGCAGGCTGTCGCGCTGCGGCGCACCCAGGCGCTGGAGAACCGGGACGCGCTCGTGGCCGCGGTGCGTCGGGAGCTGCCCGGCTGGGAGTTCGAGGTGCCGAACGGCGGTCTGACGCTCTGGGTGCGCGCCGGAGGCCTGTCGGGCTCGCGCCTGGCCGAGGTCGGGGAGCGGGTAGGTGTGCGGGTGCCCTCGGGACCGCGGTTCGGCGTGGACGGGGCCTTCGAGGGCTTCGTCCGGCTGCCGTTCACCGTGGGCGGTGCGCTGGCGGACGAGGCCGCCGTGCGGCTGGCCGCCGCGGCCCGGCTCGTCGAGGGCGGAGCCGGGGGCAGCGCGCAGCAGCCGCACACGTTCGTGGCGTAGCGCTCAGACGGTGGACGGGCTGAGCGTGTCGTCCTCCGTGGCGACGCGCTCCGGCAGCAGTTCCAGCACCGCGCGCCGCTGGGTGTCGCTGGTCGCGTCGTCGTACGGGTCCGGGGTGGCCGGAACCTGGAGGCGGTGCACCGGGCCCGTGCCCATCCGGGCGTAGCCGCGCCCGGCCGGCACGTCCGGGGTGGGCGTGGTGTGCGGGGAGGTGCCGAGCACCGCCTCGATCTGCTCGGCCGGCGCCGCGCCGAGCACCACGCGGGCACGGGTGTGCTGGCGTACGGGGTCGCTCAGGGCGTCCATCGTGTCGAACTGGTCGGCCACGACCACCGTGACGTTGGCCGCGCGGCCGTGCCGCAGCGGGACCTGGAGCAGCCCCTGCGGATCGTCGCGGCCGTCCGCCGCGGCCAGGTGCCCGAGGACGCTGGGGCGGTCGAGCAGGATCCAGAGCGGGCGCCGGGTGTCGTCGGGCGCCGGGTGGCCGGCCTGACGGGCACGGTTCGCGGAGATCAGCCGGCGCTCCGTCTCGTGGGCGGCCCACTCCAGGCAGGCCGCCGCGCCCGCGAGTCCGCACTCCACGCCGAGGACGCCCCGGCGTCCGGTGAGGCAGGCGTACTCGCCCGTGCCGCTGCCCTCGACGATGAGGACGTCGCCGTGCTGGAGGGCCTGCAGCGCGAGGGAGCGCATCAGGGTCGTGGTGCCGCTGCCGGGCTGGCCGACGATCAGCAGGTGCGGTTCGGTCGAGCGGGGCCCGGTGCGCCAGACCACCGGCGGTACGTCACGCTGCTCGCCGCCGTCGAGGACGGGGAGTGTGCGCTGGACGGCGGTCTCGTCCGTGAAGCCGAGGACCGTCTCACCGGGGGTGGTCACGAAGCGCTGGGCGGCGATGTCCGTGGGCAGCGGCGGCAGCACATGGACCGTGAGCTCGTTGCCCTCTTCGTCCCACTCGAAGTGGTACTCGCGGCCGCGGCCCGACTTCGCGTGCAGTACCTGCTCGATACGGGCCCGGGACGAGGCCTCGCCATCGGTGAAGTACGCGGGGTAGCGCAGGACGAGCCGGCTGATGCGGCCGTTCTCGTCGAACTCATGGGCCGTGAACGCCTTGTCCCACTCGCCGCCGTGCGAGTAGAGCGGGCTCGGGTCCTCGGGGACCGAGAAATACGGGACCAGCGCCTCGTAGAGCGTGTGCAGGCGCTGGAGCTGGTTTTCGTCGGGGCCGGTCTGCACCGGGGTGCGGTCGCGGCCGGTCCACGCGGCCGCCGCCATCAGCGAGATCAGGGCGAGCAGCGGCCCGTACGGGACGAGGACCACGACGAGAAGGCAGGACGCCACCAGGAACAGGACGGGTCCGCGGCGGTCCTTGGGGGTCTCGGTCCATTTGCGCCGCCCTGCGGAAGCGAGGCGGCGCAGTCCCCGAGTGATGGTGATCAACGGATGGAGCACGTCCGTGGCGCTGTCGGCTGCCGTTCTGGCCATTTCCCTGCTCCGCGTGAGGGACGCGGAACCGGTGGTCAGAATGCGCGGGAGTGGTCGCCTGGCCACGTCGTACTCCTGAAGTTGTGATCCGTTGGTTGAGCGCGCGAGGCGCCGTCAGAACTTGATGCCGCCCAGCAGGCTGGCCAGGCTCGCTCCGCCGGCCTTGATGCTCGGGGCGATGGCGGTGCCCGCGAGATAGAAGCCGAAGAGCGCGCAGACCAGCGCGTGGGAAGCCTTGAGGCCGTCCTTGCGGAAGAAAAGGAAGACGATGACGCCGAGCAGCACTACACCCGAGATGGACAGGATCATGAGAGTTCTCCTGGTAGAGGGGACAGTCACCATGAGTTCTTCCAGGCTCACAGCATGTATCCATACGACAAAAGGTGCAACCGGGTGAAATTTCGCCGATTTCCCTCGTATGGGTGCATGCCGCTGAGCCGGCCGGGCGGGCGTCGGGCCGCAAGGAGACCCGAGGTGATCTTTGCCTCGGGCGGAGGCGGTCATGTGCCGTGACGGGCAGTACGCTGTCGATTCACTCGTACGGCCGACGTGGTCGTACGCAGGGGCTTTCTCCCCACCGATCACTCAGCGAAAGGTCTGGCCGATGACGGAAGCACCCGATCCGGAGGTCGTGGAGCTCGCCACGAAGATCTTCGATCTGGCGCGCCAGGGCGAGACCGAGACCCTTGCCGCCTATGTGGACGCCGGCGTGCCGGTGAATCTCACCAACGACCGCGGCGATTCCCTGGTCATGCTCTCCGCCTATCACGGGCATGCGGCCGCGGTGCGCGCCCTGCTCGAGCGTGGCGCGGATGCGGACCGGGCGAACGACCGGGGCCAGACGCCGCTGGCGGGTGCCGTGTTCAAGGGCGAGGACGACGTGATCAAGGTGCTGCTCGACGGGGGCGCCGATCCGGCCGCGGGGACGCCGTCGGCGGTGGACACGGCGCGGATGTTCGGCAAGGCCGACCTGCTCGAGTTGTTCGGCGCCGGGTAATACCGGGCCGCACGGGGGTATGCGGGGGGTCAGCGGAAATCTGGTCGACCCAGCCGATGGGCTGGGCCATCATGACGTCGTGATGCACGGACACGATTGCTGGGCAGATGCCTCAGCGCGCGGACCGTGACCGGCCCATCCCCGGGCCGCCGACCGAGAGGCAGAGGAAGATGGCTTTCAGCAAGCAGATGACGACGGCCAGCCGCACGTGTTGTTGCGCCGGCAGGTAGTGCACGGACACCCCCTGTTGCGTCGACAGCTTGATGTGAGGCTCCTTCCATGTTCGACACGGTCATAGCGCCCAGCGGCACGCTGCTCGGCCTCCTCCAGCGAGGCCGCGGCGACGGCACGCTGCACGCGCTCACAGCCCCCCGCGAGGAAGCGCTCGCGGCCCTGAACCACTGCGTGCTGAGCGACCCCCGCCACGACTGGCAGGTCGAGAACCGTTCGCTCTACTACGCGCGGCTCTACCTGGATCTGAACGGGTCGCTCGAGCAGATCGCGCAGCACCTGTTCTGCGCCGAGGACGTGCTCGACTCCGACGAGACCCGTACCGGCCTCGCCCTTTCCGTGCTCGGCCATCTCGCCTCGTACGGGCGGGACGACGCGCTCATGCTGCTGCGCCAGTACGCCGCCGAGGGCTCCAACTGGGCCTGGGCGCTGGACGAACTCGCGCTGCGCGACGACGACGCGGGCCTGCGTGCCCTGGCCGAACCCGTGCTCGCCCGCTTCCCGCGTACCGCGGAAGGGGATGCCGAGCTGTCGGCCGCCGTGCGCGACGCCTTCGAGCCGAGGCCCTGGCGGCTGTGGGCCGAGGATCCGCGCGAGGTCATCGGGGCCCGCGTGCGCACCGCCGGTGAACGCGGCTCCTTCGACCAGTGGCAACGGCAGATGAGGCCGGCAGGGCCACGCCCCGGCTGGAGCGTCGCCGCCGTGTTCGCCTGGGCCGAAGAGGCCATGGAGCGGGGCGCCGGACGCCATGTGCCGGCCGCCCGGTGCCTGACCGCCGTGGCAGGACCCGAGGATCTGCCCGAGATCATTTCCGCGGCGCGATCAGGGTCCGACGGGGCGCGCAGTACCGCCTTGCGCTACCTCGCCGACGCCCAGGATCCCGTCGTGCTCGATCTGGTCGAGGCCGCCCTGACCGACGGTTCGGAGACCGTGATCGAGGCCGCAGTCGACGCGTTCGAGCGGATGACCGACGACAACGCCCTTGAGCGGGCCCGCCGTTGGGCCGAGCGGCCCGACGCGCTCGGGGCCGCGGCCGGACGGGTGCTCGCCTGCAGGGGCGGCGCCCAGGACGCCGTGCTGGTGCTCGGCGCGCTGCGTGAAGCGGTGCGGTCCGAAGGGGCTGACGGGCCGACGCTGTGGACCCTGGTGGACGGCACCGGACGGCTCGGCATCGCGTGTGCCGCGCCGGTGCTGCGCCATATCTATCGCGAGACCGCCTCGTCCCATCTGCGGGGGCGCGCCGCCAACGCGCTCGCCGCCACCGATCCCTCCTTCGCCGCGGGCTTCGCGGTGGAGTGCCTGTGGGACTGCGAGGAGACCACGCGGGAGCTCGCCGCACGGCGCGCCGAGACCGCCGACAGCCGAGTCGTGGAGCAATTGCGCCGGCTCGCCGCCGATCCGGCGGAGGAGACCGAGATGGAGACCGTGGTGCGCAGCCGGATCGGGCCCGACGCCTAGAGCGTGGGCAGTCGGCGGGGAACGCTTACGGGACGTTCCCCCGCCGGAAAGATCCACGTTGACGCGGGCACGCCCCCGGCGACGACAACACCGGGATGCGTGGCGTCATCGTCACCCAATCCTTTCCCCCCGACGTCAACGGCGTGGCGCACTGCGCCCTGCAGACCGCGCTCCATCTTGTACGGCGCGGACATGAACCTGTGGTCGTCGCACCCGCCACCGCTCACGGACTGCCCGCCCCCGAAACCGGCGCGCCCTGCCCCGTGGTGCGCGTCCCCTCCCTGCCGCTGCCCGGCTACCCGCAGGTCAGAGTGGCCCTGCCGAGCCGGCGCATCGCCGCGGCGATCACCTCCCACCGGGCCGAACTGATCCATCTGGCCAGCCCGTTCGTGCTCGGAGTGCGCGCCATGGCGGCCGCGTCCCGGCTCGGCATTCCCGCCGTCGCCGTCTACCAGACCGATCTGGCCGGCTACGCCCGTACGTACGTGGGCGCGGGCGAAACCGCCGCGTGGCGGCGGATCCGGGCCGTGCACAAGGCGGCCGACCGGACCCTCGCGCCGTCCGGTGCGGCGATGCGGGACCTTGTCGCACAGGGGGTGCCGAGGGTCGCCCTGTGGCCGCGCGGCGTGGACACCGCACGGTTCGACCCGGCGCTGCGGGACGAGGAGATGCGCCGCAGGTACGCGCCGAACGGCGAGCTGGTCGTCGGATACGTGGGGCGGCTCGCGCCGGAGAAGCAGGTCGAACTGCTCGCCGGCGTCTGCCGGATGGACGGCGTGAGCGTCCTCGTCACCGGCGACGGGCCCAGCGAGCACAGGCTGCGGGACATGCTGCCCGGCGCGCACTTCCTCGGCAGGCGTACGGGCGGTGAACTCGCCCGGATCTTCGCCTCGTTGGACCTCTTCGTGCACACCGGGCCGTTCGAGACCTTCTGCCAGACCGTGCAGGAGGCCATGGCCAGCGGTGTGCCCGTGATCGCCCCCGCGGCGGGCGGCCCGCTCGACCTGGTGGCGCACGGACGCAGCGGGCTTCTGGTGCCGGCGGGCGACGCGGCCGCGTTCCGGGACGCGGTGTGGTCGCTGGCGGCGGATCCCGTACGGCGGGCCGCGTACGGGCGGGCCGGGCGGGACATGGTGCGCGAGCGCACCTGGGAGGCGGTCGGCGATCAGCTGCTCGGCCACTATGCCGAGGTGCTGCAGGACCGAACGGCGGTGGCCGCATGAGCGCGACAGCCGGCCTGCGGATCGTGCGCATGGCGAACTTCGTGGCGCCTGCCTCGGGCGGACTGCGTACCGCGCTGCGGGAGTTGGGCGCCGGGTATCTGGCCGCGGGACATGAACCCGTCCTCATCGTGCCCGGGGAGCGCGCCTGGGACCGGATGACCCGGCAGGGTCGGGTGATCACCGTGCCCGGGCCGTTGCTGCCCGGAACCGGCGGCTATCGCGTCCTGACCGACCGGCGCGTCCTGACCGGACTTCTGGAGCAGGTGGCGCCCGACCGGCTGGAGGTGTGTGACCGCACCACTTTGCGCTGGACCGGTGAGTGGGCGCGGCGCGCCCGCGTCCCCGCGGTGATGGTCTCGCACGAGACCGCGGACGGGGTGCTGCGCACCTGGGGGCTGCCCGAGCCCGCCGCCCGACGGGCCGCGGACCGTCTCAACCGCCGCAGTGCGCACGCCTATTCACGAGTGGTGTGCACCACCGAGTGGGCCGAGCGCGAGTTCGTGCGGATCAGGGCGCGCAATGTCGTCCGGGCGCCGCTCGGTGTGAACCTGGACCGCTGCCGGCCCGGGCTGCGGGATCCGGCGCTGCGGGCGCGGTACGCGGGCGGGAGCGAGGTGCTCCTCGCACTGTGCTCGCGGCTGTCGGTGGAGAAGCGGCCCGGTACCGCGATCGACGCGCTACGGGTGCTGCGCGAGCGCGGTCTGCGCGTACGGCTGGTCGTGGCCGGGGACGGGCCGCTGCGGGCGCGCCTCGAACGGCGGGCGCGGACGCTGCCGGTGACGTTTCTCGGGCATGTCGCGGACCGGGGGCAACTGGCCGCACTGCAAGCCGCGGCCGATGTGTGTCTGGCGCCCGGTCCTGCCGAGACCTTCGGACTCGCCGCGCTGGAAGCGCTGGCGTGCGGGACGCCGGTGGTGGCGAGTGCTTCGTCCGCGCTGCCGGAGGTGCTGGGGTCGGCGGGGGCTGTGGCCTTCGACGACGGGGAGTCCTTCGCGGACGCCGTCCAGCTGCTGCTCGGCCGGCCCGAGCGGCTGCGGCGCGGTGCGGCTCGTGCGCGGGCCGAGTGCTTCGGGTGGGACCGGGCGGTGGCCGCCTTTCTGGCGGCGCATGATGCGTCGGCTCCCGCCGGGGTTCCCATGCGGGAGGTGCGGTCGTGAGTCGCGCCTTGCGTTTCGCGGCGCTCGGGGATTCGCTCACCGAAGGAGTGGGAGATCCCGTCGGGGAGACGTGGCGAGGGTGGGCCGCGCTGCTCGCGCCGGCGCTCGGCCCAGGTGAACTGGCCGTGGAGTTCCGTAACTTCGCGGTCAGCGGTGCCCAGACGCGTGACGTCCTGGAGCGCCAGGCACCGGATGCGCTGGCCTTCGCGCCCGATGTGGTGTCGGTGGTCGTGGGCGTCAACGACACGCTGCGGTGCACCTTCGACATCCATGCGGTGGCGGCCCGACTCGACACCGTCTACCGGGAGTTCACCGCGCGGGGTGCGGTGCTCCTGACCGCGTGCCTGCCCGACCCCGGGGCCATGCTCGGGTTGCCGGGCGCGCTCGCCCGGCCGCTCGCGCGGCGGCAGCGGGCGGTGAACGCGGTGGTGCACGCGCTGTCGGAGCGGTACGGGGCGGTGCATCTGCATGCGGCGCACGATGCGTGGGTGGCCGATCGGGCGATGTGGAGTGCGGACCGGCTGCATCCCGGTGAGCGGGGGCACCGGATGCTGGCCGCCCGTTTTCACGCGCGGCTCGAAGCGGTGGGGCACGAGGTGGGTCCGTCGCCGTCCGTCGAGCCCGAGCAGGCTCCACCGACCCGGTCGGCCGGACTGTTCTGGCTGGCCACGGCGGGGACGGGGTGGGTGGTGCGGCGGTGTGCGGACCTGCTGCCGCAGCTTCTGACCCTGGCCGCGCATGAGGTACGCCACCGGGCGCGGGGCACGTCGGTTGCCCTGGACCTGCGGTCGGCTCGGGCGGTGGCGGCGGCGTTGGCCTCGGTGTCGGGTGCGGCTTCGGCGGGGGAGGTGGTGGGGGCGGCCTGACGTGTGCGGGTGGGTGGGGGCCTGGGGGGGGCTTTCTTCCCCCTCCCCCCCCCTCCCCCAACCCGGGGCTTGCCCCCCCCCCCGCATCCGAACTTCGTTCGGATCTGCTCAAGCGCCGCAGGGGCTGAAAGATGTCCTCACGTGGCTTCGACCGACGAACCGAACCGGTGTCCCCGGTGTGGCCTGTGCCGCGGCCGGTAGATCGGTGGTGCGGACCACCGCCACCACCGGGTAGCCCCCCGTCGTCGGGTGGTCTGCCAGGAAGATGACCGGGTGGCCGTTCGGGGGGACCTGGACTGCGCCCAGAACCAGGCCCTCGCTGGGGAGTTCGCGCAGGATCGCGCGTTCCAGGGGTGGGCCCTCCGTGCGCAGGCCGATGCGGTTGCTCGTGGAGGAGACACGGTAGGTGTGGGTGGTGAGCGTGGTGCGGGCGTTGTCCGTGATCCAGTCGTCGCGGGGTCCGGGCGTGATGCGCAGCACCAGCTCCTTGGGCGGCGCGGGCTGCGGACCGAGGTCGACCGGAGCGTACGAGGAGACGGCGGCGCCGAGCGGGAGGACCGTTCCGTTCGTGAGCGGGGCCGGGCCCAGGCCCGAGAGCAGGTCCGTCGAGCGGCTGCCGAGCACCGGGTCGACGTCCAGGCCACCGGAGACGGCGACGTAGGACCGTACGCCTGAAGTGGCCGTGCCCACGCCGAGCAGTGCGCCCGCGGGGACCCGGACCGGGGCGCCCCAGGCGGCGGGCCGGCCGTCCACCGTCACCGGGCAGGGCGCGCCCGTGACCGCGACCGTCACCGTGCAACGCGGGCGCAGCGCAACGCCGTTGAGGGTGGTCTCCAGGAGCGCCGCCTCGGGCGCATTGCCGGCGAGACGGTTCGCGAGGAGGCCGGCGGGGGCGTCGAGCATGCCCGAAGGCGGTACGCCGAGATGGGCGTGGCCGGGGCGGCCGCGGTCCTGGACCGTGGTCAGCGCGCCGGCCCGTACGACGACGAGGGCGCGGTCGGTCATGTGCACTCCCCATGGAGGCGGCCCAGGGGGCGCCCCGGTGGCCGTGCGCAGCGCGTGCGCAGCGCCGGCCCGGCGGACGCGCTCACGAAGCGTCCCCGTGGATCCGGAACCGTACGGGCGTGCCCGGCGCGAGGAGCGCGGCCGGAGTGCGGTTGTGATCCCACAGGACGGCGTCCGTGCTGCCGATGATCTGCCAACCGCCGGGCGAGGAGCGTGGGTAGACGCCCGTGTACGGGCCGGCCAGGGCCACCGCGCCGGCCGGGACCGACGGGCGCGGGGTGGGGCGGCGCGTGACCGCGTACCGCTCGGGCAGCCCCGTCAGATAGCCGAAACCGGGCGCGAACCCGCAGAAGGCGACACGGAATGCGAGAGCCGAGTGGATCCTGCCGACCTCGGCGACGGGCACGTCCCAGGCGGCGGCGACCTCGGCCAGGTCGGGGCCGTCGTAGCGGACGGGGATGTCGACCACGTCGCCGGTCGGTGCCGGTGCGGGCGGTACCACGAGTGCGGCCAGGCGGGCCGCGACCTGGCGCGGAGGCTCGCCCAGACCGTCGAGGAGCACGGTGCGGGCGGCGGGGACGAGTTCCCGCACCGGCGGGAAGGCGCCTGCCGCGCGGAGCCGTATCAACTCCGCGTGCAGGGCCTGGGCTTCGGTGCCGCTGTCGAGTTCGACGAGCAGCGCGTCGTCGCCGACGGGCAGGATGCGCCGGGGCGGGGAGGCGTTCAGGGACAGGGAGGTGTTCAGGGGCGGGGAGCTGTTCAGGGACACGGAGGCGTTCAGGGGTGGGGAGGCGTTCATGCGAAGGCCGCCACGTCGACGCCGCTCTCCAGGAGCCGTGCCCGTACGCGGCGGGCGAGCTCCACCGCCCCTGGCGTATCGCCGTGCAGACACAGCGAGCGCGCCCTGACCGTGATCCGCCGCCCGTCGAGCGAGCGCACCGCACGGTCACGGGCCAGACCGAGCGAACGCTCCACGACCGCCGACGGATCGGTGACGACCGCACCCTCGCGCGTACGCGGCACGAGCGTGCCTTCGTCCGTGTAGGCGCGGTCCGCGAACGCCTCGGCCACCACCGGCAGCCCGGCCTTCGCGGCGACCTCGAGGAAACGCGACCCCGGCAGCCCGAGCACGGGCAGCGGGCCCGCGAGCAGCACGCCGTCGACGACCGCGGCGGCCTGCTCCTCGTCGTGCACGATGCGGTTGTACAGCGCGCCGTGCGGCTTCACATAGGCCACGCCCGCACCCGCCGCGCGGGCGAAGACCTCCAACGCGCCGATCTGGTACGCCACTTCGGCGGCCAGCTCGTCCGCGGGCACATCCATCGCGCGGCGCCCGAAGCCGGCCAGATCGCGGTACGAGACCTGCGCGCCGATCCGCACCCCGCGCTCGGCCGCCAGCGCGCAGACCCGGCGCATCGTCACCGCGTCGCCCGCGTGGAAGCCGCAGGCGACGTTGGCGCTGGTGACGACCGAGAGCAGCTGCTCGTCCTCGGTCAGCCGCCAGCGCCCGAAGCCTTCGCCGAGGTCGGCGTTGAGATCGATCACAGGACTCACAGAACTCACAGAACTCACAGGGTTCATATGCGGGGTACGTGCCTTCGGTGCGGAGTGATGGTCGAACTGCGCTTCAGACGACGCGGTACGTGTCGTCGCGTACATCCGTGATGAGCATCCGGCCCGGTGCGTGGGTGAGCGCGAAGGGCGGCCGTGACTCCATGACCGCCGCCTGCGGAGTCACCCCGCAGCCCCAGAACACCGGGATCTCATCGGCCCGTATGTCCACGGGATCCCCGAAGTCCGGGCGGCCGAGGTCCTCGATCCCGAGCACCGACGGGTCCCCGCAGTGCACCGGACTGCCGTGCACGGCGGGCAGCAGGGCCGATTCGCGGATGGCCGTGGACAGCCTTTCCGGCGGGACCGGCCGCATGGAGACCACCATGCGTCCCCGCAGCCGTCCCGCGCTGCGGCAGGGGCGGTCGGTGAGGTACATCGGCACGTTCCGGCCCTGTTCCACGTGGCGCATCGGGACGCCCGCGGCGGTGAGTGCGGCCTCGAAGGTGAAGCTGCACCCGATCAGGAACGCCACCAGATCGTCCCGCCACCACCCGGTCACCTCGGCGGGCTCGTCGGTCAACTCGCCGTTCTGCCACACCCGGTAGCGCGGCAGATCGGTGCGCAGATCCGCACCGGGAGCGAGACGGGTGCGCCAGTCGCCGGCCTCGGTGACGTCGAGCACGGGGCAGGGCTTGGGGTTGCGCTGGCAGAACAGGAGCATGTCGTACGCCCAGTCCGCGGGCACCGCGATCAGGTTGGCCTGGGTGTGACCGGGCGCCCAGCCCGCCGTCGGTTCGTCGGCGCCCGCGCGGAAGTGGGCGCGGGCGGCGCGGGGCCTGCGGCGGTAGGACGGCAACTGCCGGTCGGCGTAAGGCGGTGAGGGCCTGGTCATGTCAGCTCCCGGCCGCGGGTCTCGGGCAGGCCGAACAGGGCGATGACCGCGATCCCGTACGCCAGTGCCCCGAAGATCAGCGCACCGCCGACGCCCCAGCTGTCCGACAGGAAGCCGACCAGGGTCGGGAAGATGGCGCCCACCCCGCGTCCGGCGTTGTACGTGAAGCCCTGGCCCGTGCCGCGTACGGCCGTCGGATAGAGCTCGGCGAGGAAGGAGCCGAAGCCGCTGAAGATCGCCGACATGCAGAAGCCGAGCGGGAAACTCACCAGGAGGAGCAGCCCGTTGGAGCCCTCGGGGATGGAGCCGAAGGCGAGGATGCACAGCGCGGACAGGACGGCGAACAGGGCGATATTGCGTTTGCGGCCGAGTACGTCGGTGAGATAGCCGCCGGTCAGATAGCCGATGAAGGCGCCCGAGATCAGGACGGCCAGATAGCCGCCCGTGCCGACGACGGTCAGGCCGCGTTCGGTCTTGAGGAAGGCCGGCACCCAGGTGGCCAGGGTGTAGTAGCCGCCCTGGACGCCCGTGGAGAGCAGACCGGCGAAGAGCGTGGTGCGCAGCAGGAGGCCCGGCTTGAAGATGGCGGTGAAGCTTCCCTTGTGGGGGTTCTTCTTGCGTGCTTCGGCGGCCTCGGGGGCGTCCTGGACGTTACGGCGCACATAGAGCACGAGCAGCGCGGGCAGTGCGCCCGTCCAGAACATGACGCGCCAGGCGAGGTCGTCGCCGAGGAACTGGAAGACCAGCGTGTAGACGATCACGGCCAGACCCCAGCCCGCGGCCCAGGCGCTCTGGATCGCGCCGAGGGTACGGCCTCGGTGCTTGGCGCTCGCGTACTCGGCGACGAGGATCGCGCCGACCGCCCACTCGCCGCCGAAGCCCAGGCCCTGCAGGGCGCGGAAGACCAGCAGCGTCTCGTAGTTGGGCGCGAAACCGCAGGCCACGGTGAAGACGGCGTACGTCACGACCGTGACGATCAGCGCCTGCACCCGGCCTATCCGGTCGGCCAGCACGCCGGCGAGCGCACCGCCTACGGCGGAGACGACCAGGGTGACGGTGGTGAAGAGTCCGGTCTGCCCGTTGTTGAGACCGAAATAGGCCGCGATCGCGACCATGCTCAGGGGCAGCGTGAAGTAGTCGTAACTGTCCAGCGCATAGCCGCCGTAAGCCCCGCCGAAGGCGCGGCGGCCGCGCGGTCCGAGCGCCCTGAACCAGGCCAACGGTCCCTGGGCGTCGGCGAGTTCGGGGCCGGGGTGTGGAGGGGCGGTGGTCGCCTCGCGGGAGGGTGGGGTCGCGGTCATCCGGGGCACCTCGCTGTCGGTGGAGGGGAGGAGCGTGCCTGTGCGGGTGTGGCCGTGCCGTGCGGGGAGTGCGGGGGTGCGGGTGACTGTCACCGTAGAGGATTGTTCAACGATCCCTCAATACCCCTGTGGGAAGGTTCTTGGATTCCCGACGGATTCTGCGGTTGAATCCAGTCATGAACGGACTCGTGGAAGACCGCGCGCTGTTGGGCCGCACCAGCACCGCGGAGCGGGTCGCCGACATCCTGCGCGGGCGGATCGCGGACGGTTACTTCCCGCCCGGCGAGCGGCTGTCGGAGGAGGCCATCGGCGCGGCCCTCAAGGTCTCGCGCAACACCTTGCGCGAGGCGTTCCGCCTGCTCACGCACGAGCGGCTGCTCGTCCATGAACTCAACCGGGGCGTCTTCGTGCGGGTCCTGACCGTCGAGGACGTCGAGGACATCTACCGCACGCGGCACCTCGTCGAATGCGCGGTCGTACGGGGGCTCGGCAAGCCGCCGTACACGCTCGACGGGCTGCGTACAGCCGTCGAGGAGGGCCGGC
Organism: Streptomyces sp. N35; assembly: GCF_016464295.1. Classification (NCBI taxonomy): domain Bacteria; kingdom Bacillati; phylum Actinomycetota; class Actinomycetes; order Kitasatosporales; family Streptomycetaceae; genus Streptomyces; species Streptomyces sp. N35. Next base: position 107,701 of record NZ_JAEIMH010000018.1, read on the forward strand.
GGGCGGCCGGGGCCGAGGACTGGACGGGCGTCGGGACGGCCAATATCCGTTTCCACAGCGAACTCGTCGCCCTCGCCGGCAGCGCGCGCACCGACGAACTGATGCGCAGCGTCTTCGCCGAACTGCGCCTGGCCTTCCACCTCGTCGACGATCCGCACCGCCTGCACGAGCCGTACCTCGGGCGCAACGCCGAGCTGCTCGACACGCTGGACGCGGGCGGGCGCGCGGCGGCGGAGAAACTGCTCGCCGGGTATCTGGACGATTCGCGCAAGCGGGTCGTGGCGGCGTACGCGGGGCGGCTTTCCGGGACTGACGGCGCCCGCGAGTTGTGAGCCGGATCACGCCCGATCCATGCCTCAATGCACCGGGACAAGCAGTCCCAACTGCGCCGTTTCGGTCGTTGTCAGTGTGAGCGCCTAACCTCTACGTCGTGACTGCTCCTGCCCCGGCGAAGATCCATCCGTCCCCGGCACCGGGCCCGGCCGCCGACGAGGGCCTGGCGCGGCGCCTGCGCGCGCTCGCGTGCACGGCTCCGCTGCACGACCTCGATGTGCGCAAGGCCAATCTCGCCGGTGAGTACACGGTCTATGCGATGGCCGAGGTCGCGCTCTCGGCGATCGACCTCGTCACGCTCAACATGGACTTCGACACGGGCGCCGACCACGAGCAGATCGTGGCCCGGCTGATTCCGCGCGTTGCCGCCCAGGCCCCGCAGCGGCCGCTCGCCGAGCATGAGCGGGTGGCGCGCTGGGTCCTGGAGAACCTGATCAACGTCGGCAGCGTCGACCGCGGCTTCCGCGCCGTGTACGGCACCTTCGCGCCCGACGGCAGCTATGTGCGCCGCGACTATGACTTCAAGCTGCTCGAAGAGGTCCCGGGATACGGCGGCGGTGTCTATCTCCGTACGACGGACGAAGCCGTCAACGTCCTGGTGGGCGCCCTCGACACCGACGTCACCAGCGCCCAGATCGCGGCCGAGGTGAAGCTGGAGGTTCTGATCAGCCGGGGCCGGCTCGCCGACGCGCAGCTCGCCGCCGAGCAGGCGCGCTATCGCACGGTGCAGTACTCGGAGACGCTGCGGCGCGCGCTGGACGCGACGCGTCGCAATGTGCGCGCGGTCGACTGGCTGGAAGCCGTGCCCGACATGATCGCCGAGGCACTCGACCATGTCGCGGACCGGTACCGGCACGAGAACGCGATCCTGACGAACATCCGCAAGGCCCGCGACGAGGCCGAGGACCATGAGCACAAGCGGCGGGCCGCCGAGCTCGTCGACATCGTCAAGGACTGCATCCGCCGCCACACCCAGCTGCAGTCGAGGCTCCTCGAAGCGGGCCCGCTGTTCCGCGCCGAACAGGACCGGCAGGCCTTCGCGCCGCCGACGGGCCGGGTCGGGCTCGATCTGTACGGGCAGCTCCTGGCGCCCGTGCTGCCGCTGCCGGTCGAGCAGGCGATCAGGGTGACCGACGCGTTTTTCGCGCGCGGGACCGGACTGCGCACACCCACGTCCGTACGCGTGGGGGATCTCGTCGACATACTGCTGACGCCGCCGCTCGAGCGGGAGCACCTGGGTGCCGAGATGCCCGAGCCGGACCTGATCGCCACGCCCGACGACAGCCGCTTCAGCGAGGAGCAGCTGGCCCGGGCCATGGAGCTGCTCGACCTGGAGCACGAGGCGCCGCGCCGGCTGTCGGGGCTGCTCGCCGACGCGCGCCGGATGGATCCCGAACTGCCGTATCTCGTCGCCCTGTTGGCGGTGCACGCGGCCAGCCCGCCGGTCGGTACGGCCTACCGCCAGGGCGAGCCGAAGCTCCTGTTCGCCGTGGACGACGGGACCGAGCTCGACGATCCCGAGTTCGGCGGCGCCGACCTCATCGTCGGCACCGCGCTGCTCGGCGCGGTCGGGATGGCCGCCGCCCGGACGGAGGCGGCGTGGCTCCCGCAATCGGACCGCGCCTTCGCACCCTTTGCGTGCAGCGCCTCAGCACCCCCTGCGTTCAGCACCACCGCACCCTTCGCGACAAGGAGCCCCGCCCGTGAGCGACAAGGACGTCGAGGCAGGCGCCTGGGGCGAGAGCGAAACCCGCCCCGCCGCACCCGCGCCGGTCACCCCCGCCGACGCGGCCGACGCCGCGCGGCTGGTCTCCTTCGGACTGCAGCCCAAACTGCTGCCCGCCAGGGACGCCGAGTACGCCGAGCTCCTTCGCCGCTACCGCGAGGACCCGCCGTTCGCCCGCCTCGCCGACGCCGTGGCCAGCGGGCTCGGCCTGGTGGTTCTCGAGGTGTCTCCGCGCGCGGGCATGGCCGTGACGGCCGCCGAGGACTCGCTGTTCGCGGTACGGATGGGGGATTACGCGCGCCGGGCCTCCTCCGACGCAGGCGACCGCTTCCTGCACGGCCTCGCCCACCTCGCGCTCGCCGCCCTCGCCTTCCCGCGGCCCGAGGACCTGGCAGACGACGGGTACATCGGGCGGATCACCGTCAACGGCGTGGATGCTTTCGTACGGCAGGCCTGTCAGCGCCTCGAAGAGCGCGCCGAGGAAGCGGGCGAGAACACCGACCCCGCATCCGACGCCCCGGGCTTGGAGTCCGCGTGGCGCATCTGGGCGCGCCGCAGCTCCACCGGAGCCACCAAGGACGCGCGGCGGCTTGCCGGTTCGACCACCGGCATCGTCTCCAAGGCGGCGGCGTTCCTCACCGACTCCGGCTTTCTGCAGCGCACCGGGGACGACTCCGGAGGCACGTATCGCACGACGCCTCGTTATCAGCTGCAGGTGCGCGACATGGCCGGTTCCGCGGCCATGGCAGAGCTGCTCGATCTCGGGGTCGTCCCGGTGAGCGACGGCTCCGCGAGCCTGGTGCCGCCCACGGACGGCGAGGACCTGGAGCTGGTGGCGGGAGCGGGACTTCCCTTCCACGCCGACAGCACCTGACGCCTCACCCGCACGACTTCCCGCCCCGCCCACCACGCTCACGAGAGTCCGCCATGTACGAGCTGTCCCGGGTCCGCCTCTACTCCATCGGCCCCGCCGGTGCGCGCTATGCCGACACGGTCCTTGACCTGCGCGGTGTGGGCGAGCCCGTGCCCGATCCCGCGCCGCAGCAGGCCGAGTTCTTCACGGACGAGCCGTCCGGGCCGCAGCGCCGCCCGGCGCCGGCCGGTGTGCTGTTCCTGGAGAACGGCGGCGGCAAGTCGGTGCTCCTCAAGCTGATCTTCTCGGTGATGCTGCCCGGCCACCGCAACACGCTCGGCGGCGCCAGCTCCGGTGTGCTGCGCAAGTTCCTGCTCGCGGACGACTGCGGGCATGTGGCCCTGGAGTGGCAGCACACCCTGACCGGCGAGTGCGTGGTCGTCGGCAAGGCCAGCGAGTGGCGCGGACGCCAGGTCTCCAACGATCCGCGGAAGTTCGCCGAGGCCTGGTACTCCTTCCGGCCAGGACCCGGCCTCAGCCTGGACAACCTGCCGGTCGCCGAGGCCACGGCGGTGCGGCCCGTCGCCGAGGGTGCCTCCGGTGCGCAGGGGCGGCGGCGCACGATGAAGGGGTTCCGTGACGCGCTGACCGAGGCGGGCAAGGCCTACCCGCATCTCGAGGTGCACTGGGAGGAGATCCACGACCGCTGGAACGAGCACCTCGGCGACCTCGGCCTCGACCCCGAACTCTTCCGCTACCAGCGGGAGATGAACGCCGATGAAGGCGAGGCCGCCGGCCTCTTCGCGGTCAAGAAGGACTCCGACTTCACGGATCTGCTGCTTCGCGCCGTCACCGACACCCGTGACACGGACGGCCTCGCCGACCTCGTCGGCGGCTTCGGCAACAAGCTGGGGCGCCGTGCCGAACTGATCGCCGAGCGGGACTTCACGGCCGGATCGGTCGATCTGCTCGGCCGGATCGTCGAGGCCACCGAGACCCGCGCACGGGCACGCGAGGTGCACGCCGCGGCCGAGCGGCGCACCCGCACCCTGGCCCGGCGCCTGTCCGCCCGGTCCGTGGTGGAGCGGGCGCGGGCCGCCGAACTCGCCCAGCAGGTCACGAACGCCGCGCATACGGTGACCGAGGCCGAACAGGCCCGTGGCGCGAGCGCCCTGATCGCCGCCGAACTCGCGTACCGGCACGCCTCGTTGGCCCTTGCCGCCGCTGAGAAGTCCGCCGCAGCACAGAAGCGCGAGCTGGCCGATGCCCGCACCCTGCACTCCGCCTGGCAGGCCGCCGAGGCCGTGCTTCGCCACCGCGCCGCAGCGGACCGCTCCGCCCGCGTGGCCGTCGCGATCCGCGAGGCCGAGCGCGACGCCGCGCCCGCACTCGCC
>NZ_JAEIMH010000180.1:0-4077 GCF_016464295.1 Streptomyces sp. N35
GGCCCGTCGTCCCGGATGCGCGGGTGGGCCGGCCGGCCCCGGTGGCGGGGGCGGTTTCGCCGGTCGTCCCGGTGGCGGCGGCGGTGGCGGCGGTTTCGCCGGTCGTCCCGGTGGCGGTGGCGGTTTCGCCGGTCGTCCCGGTGGTGGTCGTCCCGGCGGTCCCGGTGGCCGTGGTGGCACGCAGGGCGCCTTCGGCCGTCCCGGCGGTCCCGCGCGTCGTGGCCGTAAGTCGAAGCGGCAGAGGCGCCAGGAGTACGAGGCCATGCAGGCCCCGTCGGTCGGCGGCGTGATGCTGCCTCGCGGCAACGGCGAGACCGTTCGCCTGTCGCGCGGTGCTTCGCTCACCGACTTCGCGGAGAAGATCAACGCCAACCCGGCGTCGCTCGTCGCCGTGATGATGAACCTCGGCGAGATGGTCACGGCCACGCAGTCCGTCTCCGACGAGACGCTTCAGCTCCTCGGCGGCGAGATGAACTACACAGTTCAGATCGTCAGCCCCGAGGAGGAGGACCGCGAGCTGCTCGAGTCCTTCGACATCGAGTTCGGCGAGGACGAGGGCGGCGAGGAGTACCTGGTCGCGCGTCCGCCGGTGGTGACCGTCATGGGTCACGTCGACCACGGTAAGACCCGACTGCTCGACGCGATCCGCAAGACGAACGTGGTCGCGGGCGAGGCGGGTGGCATCACCCAGCACATCGGTGCCTACCAGGTCGCGACCGAGGTGAACGGCGAAGAGCGCCGCATCACCTTCATCGACACCCCGGGTCACGAGGCGTTCACCGCCATGCGTGCCCGTGGTGCGAAGTCGACCGACATCGCCATCCTGGTGGTCGCGGCCAACGACGGCGTCATGCCGCAGACGGTCGAGGCGCTCAACCACGCCAAGGCGGCCGACGTCCCGATCGTCGTCGCGGTCAACAAGATCGACGTCGAGGGTGCCGACCCGACCAAGGTGCGCGGTCAGCTGACCGAATTCGGCCTCGTGGCCGAGGAGTACGGCGGCGACACCATGTTCGTCGACATCTCCGCCAAGCAGGGCGAGAACATCGAGTCCCTGCTCGAGGCCGTGGTCCTGACCGCGGACGCCTCGCTCGACCTGCGGGCCAACCCGGAGCAGGACGCGCAGGGTATTGCGATCGAGTCGCACCTCGACAAGGGCCGCGGTGCTGTCGCGACCGTCCTCGTCCAGCGCGGTACCCTCCGCGTCGGCGACACGATGGTCGCGGGCGACGCCTACGGCCGCGTGCGCGCCATGCTCGACGACAAGGGCAACAACGTGCAGGAAGCGGGTCCCTCGACCCCCGTCCTGGTCCTGGGTCTCACCAACGTCCCCGGCGCCGGCGACAACTTCCTCATCGTCGACGAGGACCGCACCGCCCGTCAGATCGCCGAGAAGCGTGCGGCGCGTGAGCGCAACGCGGCCTTCGCCAAGCGCACCCGCCGGGTGTCCCTCGAGGACCTCGACAAGGTGCTCAAGGCCGGCCTCGTGCAGGATCTCAACATCATCATCAAGGGCGACGCGTCCGGTTCGGTGGAGGCTCTCGAGTCCTCGCTGCTCCAGCTCGACGTCGGTGAAGAGGTTGATATCCGCGTCCTGCACCGTGGTGTGGGTGCGGTCACCGAGTCGGACATCAACCTGGCGACGGGTTCCGACGCCATCGTCATCGGCTTCAACGTCCGCGCGGTCGGCCGCGCGGAGCAGCTGGCCGAGCGCGAAGGCGTGGACGTCCGGTACTACTCGGTCATCTACCAGGCGATCGAAGAGATCGAAGCGGCCCTCAAGGGCATGCTCAAGCCGGAGTACGAAGAGGTCGAGCTCGGCACGGCGGAGATCCGCGAGATCTTCCGCTCGTCCAAGCTGGGCAACATCGCCGGTGTCCTGGTCCGGTCCGGCGAGGTCAAGCGCAACACCAAGGCGCGCCTGCTTCGCGACGGCAAGGTCATCGCGGAGAACCTCAACATCTCCGGTCTGCGCCGCTTCAAGGACGACGTCACCGAGATCCGCGAGGGCTTCGAGGGTGGTATCAACCTCGGAAACTTCAACGACATCAAGATCGACGACGTCATCGCGACGTACGAGATGCGCGAGAAGCCGCGCGGCTGATGCCACGCACTGATCGAGCAGCGTGAACCGGGGCCGGTCGACGGGGGAAATTCCGTCGATCGGCCCCGGCCGTTGCGTGTACGGTTCCGGTGTCCCTGCCAAGGCGGCCCTTGCGGCCGGCCCGCGGTAGCAGGGCCCTCGAACCCGTACCGGCGGGCATCCGGATACATATGTACGTGGGGACTCTGTCCTTCGATCTGCTCCTCGGCGACGTACGGTCGCTGAAGGAGAAGCGCTCCGTCGTCCGGCCGATCGTCGCCGAACTGCACCGGAAGTTCGCCGTGAGCGTGGCGGAGGTGGGCGATCAGAACCTGCACCGCAGGGCCGAGATCGGCGTGGCCATGGTGTCCGGCGACACCGGCCACCTGGCGGAGGTGCTCGACCGGTGCGAGCGCATGATCGCCGCCCGGCCCGAGGTGGAGCTGCTCTCGGTGCGCAGACGGCTGCACGGCGACGATGATTGATGCACGTAGGAACGTAAGAAGAAGCAAGTAGAGGGAGACGGACCAGTGGCCGACAACGCGCGGGCGAAGAAGCTGGCGGACCTCATCCGGGAAGTGGTCGCACAGAAGCTGCAGCGTGGGGTCAAGGACCCGCGCCTCGGCTCGCACGTGACCATCACCGACACGAGGGTCACCGGCGATCTGCGGGAGGCGACCGTCTTCTACACGGTCTACGGCGATGACGAGGACCGTGAGAACGCGGCCCGTGGGCTCGAGAGCGCCAAGGGTGTGCTGCGGTCGGCGGTGGGTGCGGCGGCGGGTGTGAAGTTCACGCCGACGCTGACCTTCGTGGCCGATGCGCTGCCGGAGACCGCCAAGACCATCGAGGACCTCCTCGACAAGGCGCGGGCCTCCGACGCGCAGGTGCGCCAGGCGTCCTCGGGCGCCACGTACGCCGGTGAGGCGGACCCGTACAAGAAGCCGGAAGAGGACGACGCTTCCGAATGAGCAAGCAGCAGCAGAGGCCGGGCGAGAGGGGCGAGCGCGCAGCGCTCTCGGTTGAGGGCGGTGGCGGGCGGGAGAGCGGCCTTGTCATCGTCGACAAGCCGTCCGGCTTCACTTCGCATGACGTGGTCGCCAAGATGCGCGGCATCGCCAAGACCCGCAGGGTCGGGCACGCCGGCACGCTCGATCCGATGGCGACCGGTGTGCTCGTTCTCGGTGTGGAGCGGGCCACCAAGCTCCTCGGGCATCTCGCCCTGACGGAGAAGGAGTACCTCGGCACCATCCGGCTCGGGCAGAACTCCGTGACGGATGACGCCGAGGGGGAGATCACCTCGTCGGCGGATGCGTCGCGGGTGTCCCGTGAGGCGATCGACGCCGCGATCGGCAAGCTGACCGGCGAGATCATGCAGGTGCCGTCCAAGGTCAGTGCGATCAAGATCAATGGGGTGCGGTCGTACAAGCGGGCGCGCGACGGGGAGGACTTCGAGATCCCGGCGCGGCCGGTGACCGTCTCCTCGTTCACGGTGTACGACGTGCGCGACGCGGTCGCCGAGGACGGCACCGCGGTCATGGATCTGGTCGTGTCGGTGGTCTGCTCCTCTGGCACGTACATCCGGGCGCTGGCCCGGGATCTGGGGGCGGACCTCGGGGTCGGCGGGCATCTGACGGCGCTTCGGCGTACGCGGGTCGGGCCGTATGGGCTCGATGCGGCCCGGACGCTGGAGTCGCATCAGGAGTCGCTCGTCGTGATGCCGGTGGGGCAGGCGGCGGCTGCGGCGTTTCCTCGGTGGGATGTCGATGAGAAGCGGGCGCGGTTGTTGCTCAACGGCGTGCGGATTGAGATGCCGGATGAGTATGGGGCGGGGGAGTCCGTTGCGGTCTTCGATGCCGAGGGGCGGTTTGTGGCGCTTGTGGAGAGCTTGAAGGGCAAGGCCAAGAGCCTGGCCGTTTTCGCCTGAGGCGCTGGGGGTGGGTGAGGTCGTGTGGGGGGCCGCGCCCCGCGCCCCCCGGGGGGGCCGGGCCCCC
>NZ_JAEIMH010000181.1:0-3924 GCF_016464295.1 Streptomyces sp. N35
GCAACCCCGGCACCCCCCCGTCCCGGCCCCAGACCCCGCCGCCCGCGGCCCCCGCACCCCAGGCGGCCGGGGCCTCGTCCCTCGGCGCACCGCCCCCGGGCAGCCTGGACGTCCGTTCCCTGTGGCCGAACATCCTGGAGGCGGTCAAGAACCGTCGCCGCTTCACCTGGATCCTGCTGAGCCAGAACGCCCAGGTCGCGGGATTCGACGGCCAGACCCTCCAGCTCGGCTTCCTCAACGCCGGCGCCCGTGACAACTTCACGAGCAGCGGCAGCGAGGACGTCCTCAAGCAGGCCCTGGCCGAGCAGTTCCATGCGAACTGGAAGATCGAGGCGATCATCGACCCCTCGGGCGGCTCGTCCCCACCCCCGGCGGCGACCGGCTTCGGCGGCTCCGGCGGTACGTACTCGGGCGGCGCCCCCGCACCCCAGCGGCCCCAGGCCCCGGCGCCCCAGGAGTCGGCTCCGGCCGCCGCCCAGGCCCCGGCTCCGCAGCAGTCGACGCCCGCGCCGGCCCCGTCCTCCTACAACCAAAGCTCGTACAACCAGGGCGCGACCAACCAGGGCGCGACCAACCAAAGCCAGCAGGGCGGACCGGGCCAGAACAGCCAGAGCCACCGCGGCTCCTACGACCAGGAGCCACCCCCCGTCTCCATCGAGGACGACATCCCGGAGGAGGACGACCCGGACCTCGACGAGAGCGCGCTGAGCGGCCACGACCTGATCGTCCGCGAGCTGGGCGCCACGGTCATCGAGGAGATCGCGAACGAGTAAAGGCCCAGGGCACCGTTTTCGGACCTTCCCACAAGGTCCAGGGACCCCGCTCGTACAAACCCACCGGACCCCACCGGCTAGGCTTCCGACCGTGAAGGTCCTTGTCATCGGCGGCGGCGCCCGCGAACACGCCCTGTGCCGCTCTCTGTCCCTCGACCCCGACGTCACCGCCCTGCACTGCGCGCCAGGCAACGCCGGGATCGCCGAGGTCGCCGAGCTGCACCCGGTCGACGCCCTGGACGGAGCGGCGGTCGCCGCGCTCGCCCAGGAGCTGTCGGCCGACCTGGTCGTCGTCGGCCCGGAGGCACCCCTCGTCGCCGGAGTCGCCGACGCCGTACGGGAAGTGGGCATCCCCTGCTTCGGCCCGACCGGTGAAGCGGCCCGGCTCGAGGGCTCCAAGGCCTTCGCGAAGGATGTGATGGCCGGCGCCGGCGTCCCCACCGCCCGCAGCTACGTCTGCACCACCGACGCGGAGATCGACGAGGCGCTCGACGCCTTCGGCGCCCCGTACGTGGTGAAGGACGACGGTCTCGCGGCCGGCAAGGGCGTCGTCGTCACCGACGACATCGACAAGGCCCGCGCCCACGCCCGGGCCTGCGACCGCGTGGTCATCGAGGAGTTCCTCGACGGCCCCGAGGTCTCGCTGTTCGCGATCACCGACGGCGTCACCGTCCTGCCGCTCACGCCCGCCCAGGACTTCAAGCGCGCCCTGGACAACGACGAGGGCCCCAACACCGGCGGCATGGGCGCCTATTCGCCGCTGCCGTGGGCCGACCCCAAGCTGGTCGACGAGGTCATGGCCACCGTCCTGCAGCCCACGGTCGACGAGCTGCGCCGCCGCGGCACGCCCTTCGCCGGTCTCCTGTACGCGGGTCTGGCGATCACCAGCAGGGGCGTACGGGTCATCGAGTTCAACGCGCGCTTCGGCGACCCCGAGACCCAGGTGGTCCTGGCGCGGCTGCAGACCCCCCTCGCCGGCGTCCTGCTCAACGCCGCGAACGGCACCCTCGACACCGAGCCCCCGCTGCGCTGGCGCGACGACGCGGCTGTCACGGTGGTCGTCGCCTCGCACAACTACCCGGACACCCCGCGCACCGGTGACGTCATCGAGGGCCTCGACGAGGTGGCCGCACAGGATGCCCCCGATGCGTACGTCCTGCACGCCGGGACGAAGCGCGACGCGGACGCCGTGGTCAGCGCGGGCGGCCGGGTGCTCTCCGTGACCGCGACCGGCAAGGACCTGGCCGAGGCCCGCGAACGCGCCTACCGGGCCGTCGCGCGGATCCGTCTGGACGGCTCCCAGCACCGCAGCGACATCGCCGCCAAGGCCGCGGGGGCCTGAGCCCACCGCACTCCTCCAGTACGCCGGGCGCACGCCCGTAGCGCACCGAACACGGGGCCGGATCTGACACAAGATCCGGTCCCGTTTCGTCATGCACCTTTGCCCAAAGCCATTCCATCGAGTGACCGATCCCCCATCCGGCTGACGGGCCCCGAGGCCCCAACTAGGGTGCGGCGCAAGCGTTCCCGGTGCCCCGTAGCCAAACAGCCCACTGGCATTGCGATGTCAGTGGCGGGTGCCACAGTGGGGGAGTGAGCAGAGCCGTCGCAGCACGAAGGGGGTGACGTCCGGCCGTGTCCGGAACCGGTACAGGTGGTGAGCGGGGCGCAGTCGGAGCACGTGCCCGCGCGCTCGCCGTCCTGCGCGTCCGCAGCAGGGCTCTCGCGGTGGCGCTGCTGCCCGCGGCGGTGGCCGTGGTGCTGCTCGCGGGCGGGGTCACGGGCCGTCTGGGCGGCGGGAGTTGGGATCTCGCGCGCTGGATCTCGAGCGCCGTCGCCGTCGTCGTCCTGCTCGCCGCCACCGTCGTCGCCCTTTTCGTGGCGCGCTCGCGCCCTGCCCTCAGCCCCACCGTGCCGATCGCGGAGAAATCCGCCCCGGACCTCTACCGCCTGGTGCGCGAGCTCGCCGACCGGCTCGATGTCCCGGTGCCCTCCGCGATAGCGCTGACCCCGGACTGCGACAGCTGGCTCGAGGACCGCACCCACCGGGCGCACGCCCCGGCCCGCCCGGGCCTGGTGCGGCGCGTGCTCGCGGGCATACGCGGGCGCCGTGGCCCTCGGGACACGGATCCCGGCCTCGATGGCGCGGGGATCGGTCTCTCGGACTTGCGGGGGGATGAAGCAGCAGCGGTACGCGGGGACGCGAGTGCGGCTGCACAGGGGGATGTGAGCGCGGCCGTACAGATGCAGGACTCCGCCGTCGTACGGGGACGCGACACCGTCGCCGCTCGTGCCGACGCGGCCGAGACCCGTCCGGTCGCCCCGGTCCTCGTGATCGGTTCGCCCTTCCTGTGGTGGATGCGCGTCGCCGAGCTGCGGGCGCTGCTCGCCCCCGTCGTCGCCGGTACGGGGCCGTCCGCCCACCCCGACATAGCCGCCGCCCGCCGTTTCGTACGGGGCCTCGACGCCGCGGTCGCCGTGGCGGAGCGGCCCGGGCGCGGACCCGCCGGGCGCCTGGTGCTCGCCGGGGTCGGCTGGGTCTGCCGGCTGATGCTCCGCGCCTGCCGCGGGCATGCGGCGGAGATGGAACGGGGGGTCGCGGCGGCCGCCGCCGGCCGGGCGCAGACCGTGGACTACGGGCTCAGGATCGTCGCCCAGGAGCAGGTCGGTCTCGCGTACGCCGGCTGGGGCCGGCTGCTCACCAAGGTCGCGCTGCCCGCCCGGGGCATGGGCCGCTGGCCGTCCCGCCTCGACGCCGGAGTGGTCGCCGCGCTCACCGAGCTGTCCCGCCGTGACCGCCTCGCCGAAGGCTTCGCCTCGCGGCTCGGCGAGCGGCCCGCGTGCGATCTGCTCGAGGAGCCCGGCGCGGTGGACGAGGCGGCCTCGCTGCTCGCGGCCCGGCTCTTCCACGGCGAACAGGGTGCGGGCTGGGCGCCGGTCGACTGGCAGGAGTATCCGGAGGAGGTCGTCGACCGCAAGTGGCGGATGGACGCGGCCCGGCTGCACCGGGCCCTCGACTCCCTCGGCGTGGGCCGGGCCACGGCACCGGACATGGACCCGCAGGCGCCCACGCTGGCGCGGGGGATGGAGCATCTGGCGTCCGAGCCCTGTGAAGAGGGCGGTGGCGAAGGGGGGTTGGGCGCCGAGGGTG
>NZ_JAEIMH010000182.1:0-3535 GCF_016464295.1 Streptomyces sp. N35
CCTGCGCGACGGCGTGCGCGTCGGCGGCGGCGCGGGCCTCGCCGAGCGCGCCGAGCGCCTTCGCGCGGGCCTTCGAGGCGGGCGCCGCCTGGGCGCGGGCGTGCAGGGCGGCCTGTGCGGTGAGGCGGTCGCGCCCCGCGAAGAGCGCGGCGGACAGGGCGAGCGCGGTGCGGCGTTCGGCGTCGGAGAGATAGCGGTTACGGGAGGAGAGGGCGAGACCGTCCGCCTCCCGCACCGTGGGTACGCCGATGATCTCGACGGGGAAGTTCAGGTCCTGCACCATGCGCTTGATCAGGGCGAGTTGCTGGGCGTCCTTCTGGCCGTAGAGCGCGATGTCCGGCGCCGTGAGGTGGAGGAGCTTGGCGACGACGGTGAGCATGCCGTCGAAGTGGCCGGGGCGGGTGGCGCCTTCGAGGCGCCCGCCCATGGGGCCGGCGGAGAGACGGACCTGGGGCTCTCCGCCCGGGTAGACCTCGTCGGTGTACGGCGCGAACACCGCGTCCGCGCCCGCCCGTTCCGCGATCACGAGGTCCGCGTCGAGGGTGCGCGGGTAGCGGTCGAGGTCCTCACCGGCGCCGAACTGCAGCGGGTTGACGAAGACGGTGACCAGGACCTGGCCCCCGGGCCCGGCGAGTTCGCGGGCGCGGCGGATCAGGGCGGCGTGGCCCTCGTGCAGGGCGCCCATGGTCATGACGACGGCGCGCTGACCGTCGTACGTCAGCTTGCGCAGGTCTTCGGCGGTGCGCAGGAGGTGGGTCACCGCTCTCCCCCGTCCGCGCCGTTGGCCAGTACGCCGAGGAGGTCCTCGGCCAGTTCCGGCTTGAGCAGACCGTGCGCGAGCGCGCGGTCGGCGGTCGCGCGGGCCATCGCGAGATAGCCGGCGACGGTCTGCGGGGCGTGCTTGCGCAGCTCGGACACATGGGCCGCGACGGTGCCCGCGTCGCCGCGCGCCACCGGGCCCGTGAGGGCCGCGTCGCCGGAACGCAGCGCATTGTCCAGCGCGGCGCCGAGCAGCGGGCCGAGCATCCGGTCCGGGGCCGTGACGCCGGCCTGGCGGAGCAGCTCCATCGACTCGGCGACCAGCGTGACCAGGTGGTTCGCGCCGAGGGCGAGGGCCGCGTGGTAGAGCGGGCGGGCCGCTTCCTCGATCCACTCGGGCTCGCCGCCCATCTCGATGACGAGCGCCTCGGCGGCCAGGCGCAGCTCCTCGGGCGCGGTGACGCCGAAGGAACAGCCGGCCAGACGCTGGACGTCGACGGCGGTGCCCGTGAAGGTCATCGCCGGGTGCAGGGCGAGCGGCAGACCGCCGGCGCGCAGGGCGGGCCGGAGCACGTCCACCCCGTAGCGGCCCGAGGTGTGCACGAGCAGCTGGCCCGGGCGGACCGCGCCGGTCTCCACCAGGCCCTCGATCAGGCTCGGCAGGGCGTCGTCCGGGACGGTGAGCAGCACGAGGTCGGCGCGCGCGAGGACTTCGGCGGGGGTGACGAGCGGGACATCGGGGAGCATCTCGCCCGCCCGCCGCACGGAGGCGTCGGAGACGCCGGAGACGGCGACGGGGCGGTGCCCGGCGAGCTGCAGGGACGCGGCGAGCGCGGGGCCCACACGGCCCGCGCCGACGACGCCCACGGTGAGGCGGGCGGGGCGCTCGCTCGGGTCCGGCAGTCCGGGCCCTGGGGGGTGGCTTGCGTTCACTAGACGACGGCCTTCCGTTCCAGTCCGCTCGGGGTACCGGACGTTTCCGTCCGGTCGGTGCCGGACGATTTCTCGTCATGTTAACGCAATGGGGTACGGCGGGCTCCGGCTGTCCACAGGCTCCCTGGGGCTGCCGAGAGTTATCCACAGGCTGTGCGTGGGCGGACGGGTGTGCGAGAAGATCTGTGGATGGATGACACCGAGGCTGTGGATCAGGCGGGGCGGGGTGGGGCGGACCAGGTCGGCCGGGTGGGTCGGGCCGGCTTGGATCAGGCGGGCCCGGGCGGCCCGGACCAGGTGGATCCGGGGGCGGCGCGGGAGCGGCGGCTTGCCGCGTTCCGGGCGGCGAAGCGGGTGCTGTCGCGGCCGGGGGCCGATCTCACGTACGCGGACAGTCTCGAGCGTCTGGCCCGGCGTGCGCCCGAGGTGTTCGACCTGGGCAGGACCTCCGACATGTACGGCGACTCGATCGTGGAGGAGCTGGAGCGCCGGGTCGCCGGGCTGCTCGGCAAGGAGGACGCGGCCTTCTTCCCGACGGGCACGATGGCGCAGCAGATCGCGGTGCGCGTATGGGCGGGACGTACCGGCGACGCGACGGTGGCGCTGCATCCGCTCGCGCATCCGGAGCGGCATGAGCGGGATGCGTTCTCGGCGGTCAGCGGGGTGCGGACCGTGCATCCGACGGCGGAGCCGCGGCTGCCGAACGCCGAGGAGGTGCGGGAGTTCGAGGAGCCCTTCGGGACGCTGATGCTCGAACTGCCGCTCCGTGAGGCCGGGTTCGTGCTGCCCTCGTGGCAGGAGCTGGTCGATGTGGTCGAGGCCGCGCGGGAGCGGGACGCGGTGGTGCACTTCGACGGGGCGCGGCTGTGGGAGTGCGGGCCGCACTTCGGGCGAGGGCTCGCCGAGATCGCCGACCTCGCGGACAGTGTGTACGTCTCGTTCTACAAGTCCCTCGAGGGGCTCGGCGGGGCGGTCCTCGCGGGTCCGCGCTCGTTCGTCGCGGAGGCGAAGGCCTGGCGGCACCGGTACGGCGGTCAGATCTTCCAGCAGTACCCGACGGTGCTCTCGGCACTGATCGGCCTGGAGGACGAACTGCCGCGCCTTCCCTCGTACGTGGCGCATGCGCGGGTGGTCGCGGAGGCGCTGCGGGAGGGGTTCGCCCAGGCCGGGGTGCCTTTCTTCCGGGTGCACCCGGGGGTGCCGCATACGCATCAGTTCCAGGTGTGGCTGCCGTACGAGGCTTCCGCGCTCGACGAGGCGTCGGTACGGATGGCCGAGGAAACGGGGACGGCGCTGTTTCGACGGTGGTTCACGGAAGGGCCACCGGGCCTCTCCGTCACCGAGGTGACGGTGGCGGGGCCGGGCCTGGAGTGGGGCGCAGAGGATGTGCGCCTTGCGGTGCGGGAGTTCGTGGGGCGGGTGGGGTGAGGTCGCTTGCGGGGTGGGTGGGGTGAGGTCGCTCGCGGGGTGGGCGGGGTGAGGTCGCTTGTGCGGCAAGTGGGGTGAGCTCGCGGGGGCGGATGGGGTGAGGTCGCTTGTGCGGCGAGCGGGGTGAGGTCGCGGGGGCGGATGGGGTGAGCTCGCTTGCGCGGCAAGTGGGGTGAGCTCGCGGGGGCGGATGGGGTGAGCTCGCTTGCGCGGCGAGCGGGGTGAGCTCGCGGGGGCAGCGGGTGCGGTGAGGCCGCTTGTGCGGCGAGGTTGGTGAGGTCGCGGGGCGGATGGGTTGAGGTCGCTTGTGTGGCGAAGTTGGTGAGGTCGCGGGGGGCGAGCGGGGTGAGGTCGCGGGGGGGGGGGCCCCCCGCCCCCGCCCCCGCGCCGCCCCGCCCCCCCCCCCGCGGCGGGC